>CAMLOF010000137.1 GCA_946481585.1 uncultured Macromonas sp.
CCATTTCTAGGTCATTTCTACGTTGTGCCGTCTTAGGATGGCTCGCACGGGAGGACGTGCCAATGACGTCAGCCTGCCATGTGTCCGCCGTCATACAGAAAGGTTCGCCATGAGCACGCAAATGTTGATCTACGAAACCGCATTCCCTGTTTCCAACCGCCGCCACGGCAACTGGAGCCTTGAGGCCAGTGGCGACTACGCCTTCAGCAGCAAGGTCAACTCCGTGCCGCTCATGGCCGTGGAATTCCCGCCCGCCGCCAGCGAATACGCCATCGTCTTTGCGGGCACGGGCGACACCATCATGCCTGTGGTCATTCTGGGCATGCGCGGCAACCAGAACGTCTATCTCGACTCGCAGGGTGGCTGGCAGGCGCGCTACATCCCCGCCTTCATCCGGCGTTACCCCTTCATCTTCTCCAGCGACGCCGACGGCAAGACGCTCACCCTCTGCATCGACGAGGCCTACAAGGGCTTCAACCAGGATGGCAAGGGCGAACGCCTCTTTGGCGACGACGGCAAGCCCACCCCCTACGTGGACAACGTGCTCAAGTTCCTGCAGAACTACCAGGTGCAGTTCCAGCGCACCCAGGCCTTCTGCCGCAAGCTCAAGGAGCTGGACCTGCTCGAATCCATGCAGGCCTCGGTCACCCTGCCCAGCGGTGAAAAGCTCGCCCTTACCGGCTTCATGGCGGTGGACCGCAAGCGCCTGAAAGCCCTGTCGGGCGACGCCCTGAGCGATCTGGTTCGCACTGACGAGATGGAACTGGTCTACCTGCACCTGGAATCCATCCGCAACTTCTCGAACATGCGTGACAGGCTGGTCGTCATTCCCGGCGGCAACGCTGAAACGGCCCCGGAGGCCACGGGAAAGGCCCCCGCCGCAAAAAAGCCCGACGAACAGGCGGCGGCCTGAACGGGCGGGCGCACCACCCCGGCTCCGCCTGAGGCCGCGGACGGGGCGGCGCCCACCGGCCCAACGTGTCGATGCCGTCCATGTCGAACACCGCCTCCATCCACTCCCTCGTTCAAGAGGACCGCAGCCGCGCCGAATCGGCCGCGTGGGCGCACTTCACTGCGCCTTCCAGCGCGGGTGAGTTCACCACCAGCTGGCTGGGCATCCTGTGCGCGCAGCTCAGCCACGTTCAGGGCGCGCTGCTGCTGCTGCGTTCCATGGACGCGGACGACGACGGCAGCTACCTGGCAGCCGCCGTGTGGCCCGACCCCTCCCAGGCCATGCACTACCTTGTGCCCGCCGCCACCAAGGCCTTGCGCGACAAGGCGGGCACCGTGGTCGCGCCCGACGGCGCTTCCGCCCCCAGCCGCGGTCAGCCCGTGCACATCGGCTACCCCATTGATGTGTCGGGCGTGCTGGTGGGCGCGGTGGTGGTGCACCTGGCGCCTTGCCCCGATGTAGAACTGCAGCGCGCCCTGCGTCTGGTGCACTGGGGCACCGCCTGGCTGGTGGACCACTTCCGCCAGTTGCAGCAGGTGCAGCAGCAGCAAAGCCTGGACCGCCTCACCCTGGTGACCGACGCGCTGGCCACCGCCGTGGACGAGCCCCAGGCCGCGCAAGCCGCTACCGCCGTGGTCAACATGCTGGCCGGCCGCCTGCGCTGCGACCGCGTCAGCATAGGCTTCGATCGCGACGGCGAAGCCGAGGTGCAGGCCATTTCGCACACCGCCACCTTCGACCGCCGGACCAACCTGGTGCGCCTGCTGGGCGAAGCCATGGACGAGGTGCTGGACCTGGACCTGCCCATGGTGTTTCCGCCGCTGGACGGCGACGAACTGGGCGTGCTGGCCCATGCCGAACTGGCGCGCGAGGCGCGGGTGGACGCCATCTGCTCCGTGCCGCTGGTGGACCACGGCCACGCCTTTGGCGTGCTCACGTTCGAGCGCACCGACGGCCCCCCGTTCGACGTTCAGGCCCTGGAAGTCTGCAAGACCTTGGGGCTAGCGCTGGGGCCGGTGCTGGCCCTCAAGCAGCAGAGTGAACAAAGCCTGTGGCAACGCGTGGCAGAGCAGGGCCGCGAGGGCATCAACATCCTGTTCGGGCCGCGTCATCCAGGGGCCAAGCTGGTGGCACTCACGGTGTTCGTGGCGGCCACCGTGCTCAGCCTGGCCACGGGCGACTACCGCGTGTCTGCCCGCACGGTGGTGGAGGGCGCTGTGCAGCGCGCCGCCGTGGCCCCGTTCGACGGCTACGTGGTGGAAAGCCTGGCCCGCGCGGGCGACACCGTGCGCCAGGGCCAGGTGCTGGCCCGGCTGGACGACAAAGACCTGCTGCTGGAGCAGACGCGCTGGTCCGCCGAACTGCAGCAACTGCAGGGCAAGCAGCGCCAGGCCATGGCCGCGCAAGACCGCGCCGCCCTGATGCTGGTGCAGGCCCAGGCGCAGCAGGCGCAGGCGCAATTGCAACTGGTGCAGTCGCGCCTGGCCCGGGCCAGCCTCACCGCCCCGTTCGATGGCATCGTCGTCTCTGGCGACCTCAGCCAACTGCTGGGCACCCCGGTGGAGCAGGGCAAGGTGCTGTTCGAGGTGGCCCCGCTCGACGCCTACCGCGTCATCCTGCAGGTGGACGAACGCGACGTGGCCGACCTGCGCACCGGCCAGCGCGGCGAACTCGCCTTGTCCGGCCTGCCGGGGCAGACCTTACCCTTCACCGTCAAGCAGATCACCCCCGTCACCACCGCGCAAGACGGGCGCAACCACTTCCGCGTCGAAGCCCAGGTGGACGCCGCCTCCGACCGCCTGCGGCCCGGCATGGAGGGCGTGGGCAAGGTCGGCGTGGGTGACCGCCGCCTCATCTGGATCTGGACGCACGGCTTCATGGACTGGCTGCGTCTAGCCGCCTGGAACTGGCTGCCATGAGCCGCACCGCCCCCGTCACCAGCAACGCCTGGCACCGGGTGGCAGGCCTCACGCCCCGGCTGCGCTCGCAGGCGCGCCTGTACCGCCACCGCTACCGCGATGAGGTCTGGTACCTGCTGCAAGACCCCGCCACCGGCCGCGTGCACCGCTTCACCCCGGCAGCGCGCCTGGTCATAGCCGCCATGAACGGCCAGCGCACTGTCGATCAGCTCTGGGAACTGGCCAACCGCCACCTGGGCGACGAAGCCCCCACGCAGGACGAAGTCATCCAGCTGCTCGGCCAGCTCCACGCGGCCGACTTGCTGCAGAGCAACGTCACGCCCGACACCGCCGAAATCTTCCAGCGCGGCGAACGCGAAAGCAAGACCCGCCGCCGCCGTTCCTGGAGCAACCCCATGGCCCTGCGCCTGCCGCTGTGGGACCCGGACGCCTTCCTCAACCGCACGCGCTGGCTGGCCGGGCCGCTGTGGGGCCGCTGGGGCGCGCTGCTGTGGCTGGTGGTGGTGTTGCCCGCGCTGCTGCTGTTGCCCGCGCAGTGGACGGAGCTCACCCACAACTTCAGCGACCGCGTGCTGGCCGTGGACAACCTGTTGCTGCTGTGGCTGGTGTTCCCCGCCATCAAGGCCCTGCACGAGCTGGGCCACGCCTACGCCACCAAGGCCGGCGGCGGCGAGGTGCACGACATGGGCCTCATGTTCCTCGTGCTCATGCCCGTGCCCTATGTCGAGGCCTCGGCCTCATCGGTGTTCAAGTCCAAGACGCGCCGCGCCGTGGTGGGGGCGGCGGGCATGCTGGTGGAGCTGTTCGTGGCCGCGCTGGCCTTCTACCTGTGGCTGCTGGTGGAGCCCGGCATGCTGCGCGCCATACTCTTCAACATCATGCTGGTGGCGGGCGTGTCCACGCTGCTGTTCAACGGCAACCCGCTGCTGCGTTACGACGCGTACTACATCCTCGCCGACCTCATCGAAATGCCCAACCTCGCGCAGCGTTCCCTGCGCTACTGGGCCTACCTGCTGGAACGCTACCTGCTGCGCCTGGAAGACGTGGAGCCCCCCACCCACGCACCGGGCGAACGTGCCTGGCTGGTGTTCTACGGCGTGGCCTCCACGCTGTACCGCATCGCCATCACGGTAGCCATTGCGCTCTTCATTGCGGGCGAATTCTTCTTCATCGGCGTACTGCTGGCCGCGTGGGCGGTGTTTGCCATGGCGGGGCTGCCCTTGTTCAAGGGGCTGCGCTACCTGCTCACCAGCCCCCGGCTGGGGCGCAAGCGCCAGCGCGGCCTGGCCGTGGTGGGCGGTGCGCTGGCGGGGTTGCTGCTGTTCGTGCTGGTGGTGCCCGTGCCCTTCCGCTCGCAGGCCGAAGGCGTCATCTGGCTGCCCGACGAGGCCATGGTGCGCGCGAGCAGCAACGGCTTTGTGGAAACGCTGCTGGTGGAACCCGGCGCCCGCGTGCGGCCCGGCACCCCGCTGGTGCGCCTGCACGACCCGGCCCTGCAGGCCGAGGTGGCGCTGGCTGAAGCCCGCGTGGCCGAGGTGGAAGCCGAATACCACGCCCGCTTTGCCGAAAGCCCCGCCCAGGCCGCGCTGCTGCGCGAACGGCTGCAGGGCGAACGTGCCGTGCTCGACCGGGCGCTGGAGCGCGCAGCCGCGCTGGAAGTCGTGGCCAGCGGGCAGGGCGTCTTCCACGTCACCCGCGCCAAAGATTTGCCCGGCCGCTACTTCCGCAAGGGCGAAATCCTGGGCTATGTCACCGACAAGCCGCCCGACCTGGCCCGCGTCGTCGTCACCCAGGCCGAGGTGGACGTGGTGCGCCAGGCCACCCGCCATGTGCAGTTGCGGCTGGCGCAGAACGTGCCCCTGGTGTTCGACGGGCGGCTGGTGCGCGAGGTGCCCGCTGGCGAATCGCGCCTGCCCAGCCCGGCGCTGTCGGTGCAGGGCGGCGGGCAGATCACTGTGGACCCGCAAGACCCTCAAGGCACCCGCACGCTGGAGCGCCTCTTCCAGTTCGACGTACAGCTCGACCAGCCCCAGCGCATGCAACTGTTCGGCCAGCGCGTGCACGTGCGTTTCGAGCACGCCTGGGAACCCCTGGCCGCGCAGTGGTTCCGCACCATCCGCCGCGTTTTCCTGTCACGCTTCCATGTCTAGAACCCTGGCCCACCCTGGCCGCGCCGACATGGTTCTGCGGCCCTTCCCCGAGCGGGCAGACAAGCCCCCCGGTTGGCACGACCGCCTGGCCCAGTCGCTGCACGCGCGCACGCTGGCGCCGCTCAAGGCCCGTTGGTGGCAAGGCCCGCGCGCCTACAGCGGCATCATCGCCGCCGTGCGCTCGCACGAAGCAGGCCTGGCCACCCTGAGCGACGCTGAACTCCAGCAACGCCTGCAAGCCCTGCGGCCCCGTCTGCGCCGCCAGGGCTACACCTTGCAGCCCGTGGGTGAGGCGTTTGCGCTTCTGCGCGAGGCCTCCGGTCGCACGCTGGGCCGCCGCCATTTCGACACCCAGCTCATGGGCGCCTGGGCGCTGCTGCAAGGCCACCTGGTGGAAATGGCCACCGGCGAAGGCAAGACCCTTACCGCCGCCTTGGCCGCCTGCACGGCAGCGCTGGCCGGGCAGCCCGTGCATGTGGTCACCGTCAACGACTACCTGGCCCACCGCGACGCCGAAGAAATGGGCCCCCTGTACGCCTACGCTGGCTTGGGCGTGGGCTGCGTGGTGCAGGGCATGTCGCCCCCGGCGCGGCGCGAAGCCTACGCCCAGCCCATCACCTACTGCACCAACAAGGAACTCGCGTTCGACTACCTGCGCGATCGCGTTGCCCTGGGCGACCAGCACGGCAGCCTTCATCTGGCTCTGGAAAAGATCGGCGGCGCCGCGCGCGAACGCACCCTGGTGCTGCGCGGCCTGCACTTCGCCATCGTGGACGAAGCCGACAGCGTCTTCATCGACGAAGCCCGCACCCCGCTCATCCTGTCGGCCAGCGGCCCCAAGGGCGAGGCCGCCGAGAACTGCCAGCAAGCCCTGACACTGGCCCGCTTGCTGCAGCCCCAGCTCGACTACCAGGTGGAAGCGCGCACCCGCCACGTGCGCCTGCTGCCCCCCGCGCACGACAAGATCGACGCCTACGCCGAACCCCTGAGTGGCGTGTGGACCTCGCGCCGCGCCCGCGAGGAAATGGTGCGCCAGGCCCTCAGCGCCATCCACCTGTTCCACCGCGACGAACATTACGTGGTGGCCGACGGCAAGGTGCAGATCGTGGACGAGTCCACCGGCCGCATCCTGCCCGACCGCAGCTGGGAACGCGGCCTGCACCAGATGATCGAGAGCAAGGAAGGCTGCGAACTCACCAGCGAGCGCAAGACGCTGGCGCGCATCACCTACCAGCGGCTGTTCCAGCGCTACCTGCTGCTCAGCGGCATGAGCGGCACCGCGCGCGAGGTGGCGCCCGAAATCCGCACCGTCTACGGGCTTGACGTGGCCGCCATCCCCCTGAATCGCCCCTTGCGCCGCCGCCACGAACCACCGCGCCTGTACCCCACCCAGGCCGACAAGTGGCAGGCCGTGGCCGACGCCGCCCAGCGCCTGGCCGTGGAGCAGGGCAGGCCTGTGCTCATCGGCACACGCTCGGTCAAGGCGTCGGAAGACATCAGCGCCGTGCTGGAACAGCGCGGCCTCAAACACGCCCTGCTCAACGCCAAGCAAGACCAGTTCGAGGCCGCCGTCATCGCCCTGGCCGGACAGGCGGGCCGCATCACCGTGGCCACCAACATGGCCGGGCGCGGCACCGACATCCGCCTCGGCCCCGACACGTTGCAGGCTGGCGGCCTGCACGTCATCCTCACCGAATACCACGAGTCCCAGCGCATCGACCGCCAGCTCTACGGCCGCTGCGCCCGCCAGGGCGACCCGGGCAGTTGCTCGGTCTTCGTGTCGCTGGAAGACGACATCTTCTCCACCCACGCTCCTTGGGCGCAAGCCCTGGCGCGTGCCTGGCTCCACCCCGGCCGGGCTTTGCCCGCCGCTGCCATCAACGCCCTGCGCCGTACCGCGCAATGGCGCGCCGAACGCCAGAACGCGGGCATCCGGCTGCACAACCTCAAGCAAGACCGCCAGCTCGACCAGATCCTTTCCTTCTCCGGGAGACAACCATGAACCCGTCCACCCGCCGCCCCCTGCATACCCTTGGCGCCGCCGCCGTGCTGGTGCTGCCCGCGTTGGCCCTTGCCGCGCCCTTCGAATGCCTGCTGGAGCCCGCGCAGACCGTGGAAATCCGCAGTGCCGTCGAAGGGCTCATCCACCGCATCCACGTGCAGCGCGGCGACGACGTGCGCGCAGGCCAGGTGCTGGTGGAACTGGACGCCTCGGTGGAGCGTTCCGCCGCCGCCGCCGCCAGGTACCGCGCCCAGGCCGAAGGGCGCGTGGAAGCCTCGCGCAACCGCATGCAGTACGCCAGCCGCAAAACCCAGCGCTCCAACGAACTGCACAGCCAGAACTACATCTCGTCCCAGGCGCGCGACGAGGCCGAGACCGAAAAGAACCTGGCCGAGTCCGAGCTGAAGGAAGCCATGGAAAACAAGGAACTGGCCCGGCTCGACCACCAGCGCGCCATCGACCTGCTCAACCAGAAAACGCTGCGCAGCCCCTTCAACGGCATCGTGGTGGACCGCATGCTCAACCCCGGCGACCTGGCCGAGGCAGGCAACGGCCGCAAGCCCATTCTGAAGCTCGCACAAATCCACCCGCTGCGTGTGGAAACCGTGCTGCCCCTGTCCACCTTCGGCAAGTTGCGCCCCGGCATGGTGGGCAACGTCACGCCCGAAGGCGGCACGCCCTACAAGGCCACCATCAAGGTGGTGGACCGCGTGCTCGACGCCGCCAGCGGCACCTACGGCGTGCGCCTGGAGCTGCCCAATCCCCAGGGGCAACTGCCGGGCGGCATACGCTGCCAGGTGGACTT
>CAMLOF010000138.1 GCA_946481585.1 uncultured Macromonas sp.
TCAGCTTCCAGGTGTCCAGCAAGATCGACAGCCGCACCATCCTCGACCAGATGGGGGCCGAGGCCCTGCTGGGCATGGGCGACATGCTCTACATGCCCAGCGGCACGGGCTTCCCCACCCGTGTTCACGGCGCCTTCGTAAGCGACGACGAGGTGCACCGTGTGGTGGCCTACCTGAAGGCGCAGGGCGGCGAGCCCGACTACATTGACGGCGTGCTGGAAGGCGGCGCTGGTGACGGCGAGGGCGGCGGCGCCGACCTGTTCGGCGAAGGCGGCGGTGACGGCGAGAAGGACCCGCTTTACGACCAGGCTGTGGCCATCGTGCTGCAAGACCGCAAGGCCAGCATCAGCTACGTGCAGCGCAAGCTCAAGATCGGCTACAACCGCGCGGCGCGGCTGCTGGAGGACATGGAGAACGCGGGCCTCGTCAGCGCGCTCACGTCCAGCGGGCAGCGCGACATTCTGGTGGCGCCGCGTGGCGACTGACGCACGGCCCTGCCATTTACAGGGCCTTACACCTTGACCGTGGCCGGGCGGAACCCCGGCCGCCAGCCATTGCTCTGAACACCCATGCGCAAACTCACAACATTTCCGGCCCTGGCGGCGGCTGCCGTGGTGGCATTGTCCTGCCCCGCGCGGGCCGACGGCCTGAGCGACCTGGAAACCTTCTTGAAGCAGACCCAGCAGGGCCGCACCACGTTCACCCAGGTGGTGACCCCACCGAAGAAGGACGGGCAGGCGCAGCCGCGCAGCAAGACCAGCAGCGGCACCTTTGAGTTCCAGCGCCCGGACCGTTTCCGTTTTGAATACACCAAGCCTTTTGAGCAGACCATCGTGGCCGATGGCCAGACCCTGTGGCTGTACGACGCCGACCTGAACCAGGCCAGTTCACGCAGGCAGCAGGACGTGCTGGGCAACACGCCCGCCACCTTGCTGGCCGCCGCAGCCGACCTGAAGGCGCTGGGCAAGGTATTCGAGTTGAGCAGCGTGGCGGGCCAGGACGGCACCAACTGGGTGCAAGCGGTGCCGCGCCAGCGCGACGGCCAGTTGCAGCAGGTGCGTATCGGCTTCAAGGGCGGTCAGCTCGCCGCGCTGGACATCTTGGACAGCTTCGGCCAGCGCTCGCTCATGACGTTTGGCGCCATCGACACACAGAGCGCGTTCAAGCCGGGTCACTTCCGCTTCACACCGCCCGCAGGGGCGGAGGTCCTGAAGCAGTAAAGCGCCTCAGGCGGACTTGCAGACCAGCTCGAAGTGCTCCACCACGGGCGGCTGCAGGAAGTAGGGGCCCACGATGCCGCGCCAGCGGGTGAACGCTTCCGATTGGCGGAAGCCCACGGTATGGTCTTCCAGTGTGTCCCAATAGATCATCAGCACGTAGCGGCCCGGGGTTTCCTGGCTGCGGTTGACTTTGTAGCCGCGAAAACCCTTGGCCTGGGAGATGACGGTGGAGGCGCCCAACTCAATGGCGGCTTCAAAATCGGCTGCGCGCGCGGGGTCGATGCGGATGTCGGCGTGTTCGAGGATCATGGCTCGTGTTCGTGGTTGAAGATTCGACACGCATTGTGCGCGAAGCGGGCACGGGGTGTACGCCAGCGCGGGGGCTGTGCTGAGGGACAATGGACTGTTTTCTTATCTGGCCTGCTTCGACGTGAACGCCCACAGCCCCCACATTCCCCTGGCCGAGCGCTTGCGCCCGCGCAACCTGTCCGAGGTCATCGGCCAGCAGCACCTGCTGGGCGAGGGCATGCCCTTGCGCATGGCGTTCGAGTCCGGCCGGCCGCACAGCTGCATCCTGTGGGGGCCGCCCGGCGTGGGCAAGACCACGATCGCCCGCCTGATGGCGCAGGCCTTCGACGCACAGTTCATTGCCATCAGCGCGGTGCTGGGCGGCGTGAAGGACATACGCGATGCCGTGGAGAAGGCCGAGCACGCCCGCACTGGCCTGCACGCGCAGCCCACCATCGTGTTCGTGGACGAGGTGCACCGCTTCAACAAGAGCCAGCAGGATGCCTTTTTGCCGCACGTGGAAAGCGGCCTGTTCACCTTCGTGGGCGCCACGACCGAAAACCCGTCGTTCGAGGTGAATTCCGCGCTGTTGTCGCGCGCGGCGGTGTACGTGCTGCAACCCCTTTCGGAGGCGGACCTGGACCAGTTGATCCAGCGTGCGCAAGCCCTGGGTGCGGTGCCGGAGTTGGAAGATGCTGCCCGCCAACGCCTGCTGGCCTACGCCGATGGTGATGCCCGGCGTTTGCTGAACACGCTGGAGACCCTGGCCGTGACGGCGCAGGCTCAGGGCATAGAACAAATCACCGATGTTTGGCTGCTCAAGGTGCTGGGCGAGCGCATGCGCCGCTACGACAAGGGCGGTGAACAGTTCTACGACACCATCAGCGCCCTGCACAAAAGCGTGCGCGGCTCCGACCCCGATGCGTCGCTCTACTGGTTCGTGCGCATGCTCGATGGCGGGGCCGACCCGCGCTACATGGCGCGCCGCTTCATCCGCATGGCGGCGGAAGACATTGGACTGGCCGACCCGCGCGCGCTGCGGCTGGCGCTGGACGCCGCCGAGGTGTACGAACGTCTGGGCAGCCCGGAAGGTGAGTTGGCCTTGGCCGAATGCGTGGTCTATCTGGCCGTGGCGCCCAAGAGCAACGCCGTGTACAAGGCTTTCAACCAGGCCAAGGCTTTCGTCAAGAAGGACGGCACCCGCCCCGTGCCCATGCACCTGCGCAACGCGCCCACCAAGCTGATGAAGGAGTTGGACTACGGCAAGGGCTACCGCTACGCCCATGACGAGCCCGATGCCTTTGCCGCGGGCGAAAACTACCTTCCGCCGGGCATGGAGCCGCCAAATTGGTACCAGCCCGTGTCCCGGGGGCTGGAGATCAAGATCGGTGAGAAGTTGGCGCTGCTCAGGCGGCTGGACAAGGAAGGCGGGAAAGACGCCTGAGCAGAACCGTGCTGGCTTGTTACGGGTGGATAGGTTGCGCAGCTTCCGGTGACACCTTGCGCCGGGACCTCAACCGCATCAGCGCGGGTACGGCCAGCATGAGTGCAGCAGCCGTCCACAACCCGATGGAAATGGGGCTGCCGACCAGAATGGCGGCGTCTCCATTGCTGATGGAAAGCGCACGGCGAAGGTTCTGTTCCATCATGTCGCCGAGCACAAAGCCCAGGATCAGTGGTGCCATCGGGATGCCCTGCTTGCGCAGCAGGTAGGCGGCAAAGCCC
Organism: uncultured Macromonas sp.; assembly: GCA_946481585.1. The sequence goes on from CAMLOF010000138.1 coordinate 3,234, forward strand.
AGCCCCGTCATCAGGATCAGGTCGAAGGTGGTGGCGTGCACGGCGTACACTCCCACACTGCTGACGGCCACGATGCCGGGCACCAGCAGCCAGTTGGGGACACTCAACACCTTGGTGAACACGCCCACGAGCGGGATGTTGAGCACCAGCAGGATCACGTTGGCCAGGAACAGCGAGGCGATCAACCCCCAGACCAGCGTGGGCTGCTGGGCGAACAGCGCCGGGCCGGGCGTGATGTTGTAGAGCGCCAGTGCGCCGACCATCACCGCCGTGGTGCCCGAACCAGGCACGCCCAGTGTGAGCATGGGCACGAAGGAGCCGGTCGCGGCCGAGTTGTTGGCGGCTTCGGGGGCGGCCACGCCGCGGATGTCGCCCTTGCCGAAAGTGCCCTCTTTGTCGGTCAGGCGCTTTTCCATGGAATAGGTCATGGCGCTGGCAATGGTGGCGCCAGCCCCAGGCAGCACGCCGACCACAAAGCCCACCACGCTCGAGCGCAGCGTGCCCCACCAGGTGTGGGTCAGTTCCTTCAGGTTGAACAGCATGCGGCCGGTCTGCGTGACCATGCCCGTGCTGCTGTGGTGTTCCTGCAGCATGAGCAGCAGTTCGCTGATGGAGAACACCCCGATCACCACAACCACGAACTGGATGCCGTCGGAAAGGTGAATGTCGCCACCGGTGAACCGGTAGACGCCGGAGTTCGAATCGAGCCCGACGCAGGACATGGACAGACCGATGATGGCGGCCAGGCCAGCCTTGACCGGTGCGTCACCCATCAACCCGGCTATGCAGGCGAAGGCAAAGCACATGAGCGCAAAGTATTCGGCAGGCCCGAAGGACAGCGCCCAACTGGCCAGCAGCGGCGCGAACAACACGATGCCGATGGTGGCGACGAGCGAGCCCACAAAGGAGCTCCAGGCCGAGATGGACAGCGCCACGCCACCCAGGCCCTGGCGGGCCATGGGGTAGCCGTCCAGCGCGGTCATGATGGCGCCCGCGTCACCTGGCACGTTGAGCAGGATGGAGGAAATGCGTCCCCCGTATTCGCAGCCGATGTACACCGCCGCCAGCAGGATGAGCGATGTCTCGGGGGGCAGCTTCATGGCGAAGGCCAGCGGCATCAGGATGGCCACGCCGTTGATGGGCCCCAGGCCCGGCAGCAGGCCGACGATGGTGCCAATGAAGGAGCCTAGCGCGGCAATGACCAGGTTGACCGGGCTGAGCGCAACGCCAAAGCCCTCGATCAGGTGTTGCAGGGTGTTCATGTCTTCAAGCTCCAAGGAGTGCCGCCAGCGGACCGGCGGGCAGCACCACGTCCAGCACCTTGTCGAACAGCAGGTACAGCAACAGGCCCAGCGCGCCGCCACCAGTGAGGGCCTGCTTCCAGGTGCCCCCGAAGGCCATGCCGACCGGCACGGCCATCAGCGCCGTGGCCAGCGTGAAGCCCAGCCACTGGAACAACAGCGCGTAGACCAGCACGGCGGCAGCGCACAGGGTGGTGGGTTTCCAGGGCACGCCGTGGAAGGCCTCCGTCCCGGCAGACGGGCGCAGCACCAGCCACAGGCCACAAAGGCCCAGGCCGCTGGCCAGCAGCAGAGGAAAGGCGCGTGGGCCGACAGGTTCGTAAGAGATGGCAGCGGCGTAGTCTTGCGCGGCCCAGGCCATGGCGGCGGACGCGACAACACACACCGCGCCGAGGACGCGGTCACTCATGGGGAACTCCGGTAGGGAGCGGGGCCCGCGCGGGGCCCCGCGGGCATCACTTGGCCGGGACGACGTTCAGGCCAAACTCTTCAGCCAGCTTGCGGTAGCCCGCCACCTGCTTCTTGACGTAGGCGTCCAGCGGGGCGCCGGTCAGTGCCATCGGGAAGAGGCCGCGCTCGTTGCGCAGCTTGTCGTAGGCGGGCGTGGCCATCAGCTTGGTGAAGGTATCGACCCACACCTTGTAGTCGGCGTCGCTGACCTTGGGGCCCACGTAGAAGCCGCGAACGATGGGCCAATCCACGTCATACCCCTGCTCGGTGGCTGTGGGGATGTTGGCCATGTCGCCAGGCAGGCGCTTGTCGTTCATCACCGCCAGAATGCGGACCTTGGCGCCAGCCTTGATCTGCTGCATGGCCTCGGCCGCGTCCCCGGTGAAGACGTGGATGTGACCGCCCTGGAGCGCGGTCAGCGCCTCGCCGCCGCCTTCAAAAGCGACGTAGCGCATGGTCTTGGGGTTCACACCGCCGGCGCGCGCGGTCAACGCGGCTTTCATCCAGTCCTGGCTGCCAACGGTGCCACCAGCGCCCAGCACCACCTTGGTGGGGTCGGCCTTCATCGCAGCCATCACGTCCTTGAGCGTTTTGAAGGGGGAGTTCTCTGCCACCACCACGGCACCGTAGTCTGTACCGATGGCTGCCAGCCAACGCACGTCGTTCTCGGTGTAGCGGCCGAACTTGCCCTGGGCCAGGTTAAGCAGCGAGCCGCCCGAGAACGCGATGATGGCGTTGGCCGCGTCGGGTTTCTGCGCGATCACGGTGTTGTAGGCCACTGCGCCGATGCCGCCAGGCATGTAGGTCACGCGCATGGGGTCGGTGATGAACTTGCCATCTTGCAGCGCGCTTTGCACCAGCTTGCAGGTCAGGTCGAAACCGCCGCCTGGCTTTGCGGGGGCGATGCACTCGGTCTTGTCAAGCGGGTTGGCGCTGGCGGCCAGGGCAACAGCCGATACGGCAAGGGCGGCGAACTTGGATGCGATGCTCATGAAAGTGTCTCCTTGATGGGGCGGAACGCTCGCACCGGACGAGGTGCGATGAGGGCACTGTAGACAACGGGCACTTTCAGCGCGCTTTCAGAAAATCGGCAAAAAAACGAGGGTTAACCCTGGTTCGTTTCGGCGCTTGGAGAGACGGGCAAGTCCAGCGTGACGGCCAGTCCCCGGCCCTCGGGGCCGCCGTTCACGCTCATCTGCCCGCCATGGCGCTGGGCCACTGTGCGCACGATGGCCAAGCCCAGGCCAGAGCCCGGCTGGGAGACGCCGCTGCCTCGGAAAAAGCGCTCGCCCGCACGGGCCAATTCGCCTGGCGGCAGGCCCGGGCCGTTGTCCACCACCGTGAGCTGCACCTTACCGCCGGGTTCGCCCCGCACCACCAACGTGACCTGGCAACCCGCGCCGCCGTGGCGGATGGCGTTGTGCAGCAGGTTGGACAAGGCTTCGCGCAGCAAGTCGGGTTCGCCTTGAAGGGTTATTGGGCTGTCGGGGGCGTCCAGTCCCAGGTCCACGCCCTGGTCGCGTGCGAGTGCCCACCACTGTCGTATCAGTGCCTCGGCCAGTGCCACGGCGTCAAAGGGCTGACGCTGCGCGGGCGCGCTGTCGGCGCGGGCCAGCGAGAGCATCTGGTTGGTCTGGCGTATGGTTTCGTCCAATTGCTGCCGGATGTTGTCCAGCACCTCGCGTTGTTGCGCGGGGTCGTTCTCGCGCTGGGCATAGGCCACCTGCGTCGCCAGTGTGGCCAGCGGCGTGCGCAGTTGGTGTGACGCATCGTCTATGAAGCGCCTGCGTGCTTCTGTCTGTTCCCGGTTACGTTCGATGTGATGGTTGATGGCCTGCACGAGTGGCCGAACTTCGGCGGGCGCGCCGGTGTCGTCCATCGGCGTCAGGTCTTGCGGATCGCGTGCATCCACCTCTTGGCGAATCTGGTCCAAGGGCCGCATGGCCCAGGCAATGGCCAACGCCAGCAGTCCGGTGGCTGCCAGCATCAGCAGCACATCGCGCGCCAGCGACTGCAGTACCAGCGATCGGCGGAAGTCATTGCGTGCCTCCAGGGTCTCGGCCACCTGGATCACCACGCGCTGCGGTTCGCTCTGTCCGGCCAGCGGCGGGTTCAGTTCCCTTGCGTAGCTTCCCACGCGTACCGCCTGGCCCACATATTCGCCTTCGTGGAATTGGGGCTGGCCCGTCATCAGTGGCTGAGGCGGGGGCGGCAGGTCTGCGCTGCCAATTTCGACCAGCCCATCTTCGGTGGCGACGCGGTAGAAAACCTGGCCTTGGGCGGTCAACTCGAAGAACTCCAGCATGCGGTATGGCAACTCGACGCCCAGCCCACCGCTGGCGGTAGAGATGCTGGAGTCGATGGACTTCACTGCGCCCAGCAAGGAGCGGTCGTAGGCCGCATCAGCCGCCTCGCTGGCCGTGCGCCAGGCAAGCCAAAGCTCCCCCGCGAACACGGCGCCCAGGCCCGGCAGCAGCAGGACCAGCAAAAAGCGCCGAATGCTCGCACGCGTCCAACTCGTCAGCGTCACGGCGTGCTTTCGAGCAGGTAGCCCAGGCCGCGCAGCGTGGCAATGCGCACTGGCGAGGCTTCTAGCCGTTTGCGAAGGCGGTGGATCAGCACCTCGATGGCCTCGGGGTTCACATCCTGCTCGTCGGAGAACACGCGTTCCAGCAGTTCGCGTTTGGAGAGCGGTTCGCCAGGGTGCTGTATCAGTGCGCGCAACACGGCGTGCTCGCGTGGCGTGAGGCTGAGCACGTCATGCTGCAGACGGAACTGTTTGGAGGCGCTGTCGTAGCTCAGCGGCCCGCAGGCAAAGCGCGGGT
>CAMLOF010000139.1 GCA_946481585.1 uncultured Macromonas sp.
GTCGCGCACCGACGGCAAGCGCTGACCGACCTTGAACACCTGTCCGTCGATCAGGTGCGCCATGCGGTGGGCGATCTGTGCGTACAGCGGCGGTGTGGGAGTGGCAACATCAAGGCTCATGGCAAACCCATTGTGCCGGAGGCCTCCCGTTTTTCAAGTCCCTCGGGCAGTACAGATGAGCACAGATCGGGACTGCACAGTTGGCAGCTGTGTGCCGACTGAACGGCTTACTTCATACGCACCTGTGTCTGTGCACCTGGGCGGGAAACACCGACAGTGGAACCCCAAGCACAGGAGAATGCCATGTCCACGAAACCACAGACCATCCACTCCCTCGACGCAGGCCAGGCGCTGACGCTGGCGCCCGCACGCGGCCAGAGGCTGCGCGTGATCGCGGGGCGTTTGTGGGTGACACAGTCGGGCCGCCCCGACGACCACTTTCTGGGTGCAGGAAACAGCCTGGCGCTGGATGACCTCGGAAGCACCGTGGTGCAAGCCGAAGGCGGCTGCCCCGCGCGTTACGTGATGGAGCCAGCGGTGGCGGCTGCACTGCGCGTCAACGGCGAACGCACCGCTCGGCAAGATGCTCCGGCGCGCACCCGCGGGCTCACAAACCCTTCACGGAAGCCAGCCGCCGCATGACCTGGCGAACGACATCGTTCTCCATGTCGCGGTAAAGCAGGGCTTCTTCCATTTCCTTGCCCAGCACCTGGGTTTCGGTGAAGCTCAGGTCGCGCTCCAGCAGCATTTCTTGTGGGGCGATGAGTTCCTTGCCACGCGGCGTGCGCAGGCGAAAGGTCCAGCGCACGCGCAGTTGCAGTTCGCGCACCTGGCCCGCAGCCGTGCTGCCCACCACAACACGTTCGCGTTGGTCTTTCAGCACGTCCAACACCACGTCAGGTTGCACAGCCGCGGCACCGGGAACCACGGGTGTGCTGGCGTCAAACACCTGCACGCCGCTGGCGCGCAGTTGGGCACGCAAGTCCTGCAGTACGGCGCTGTCGCCCATGCCGTTGAGACGCAGCGAACTGAAAGCCATCTTCACGCCCTGGCCCTGCAAGCGGAAGCCGCAGCCCGCCAACACACCAGCCACACCGGTCAGCGCCAGCCAGCGCAAGTGGGTACGGCGGGCGGGGTCAGGGCGGTAAGCGGTTTGCATGGGCACTTCCTTCAGGGCTGCGGTCAGAGCACCACGTTGACAAGACGACCCGGCACCACCACCACCTTCTTGGGTGCAGCGCCGTTGGCCTGCTTCTGCACCGGCTCGCTGGCCACCGCTGCAGCCTCAATGGCGGCCTTGTCGGCGGCGGCGGGCACGAAGATGGAGCCGCGCAGCTTGCCGTTGATCTGCAGCATCAGCTCGATCTCGTCCTGCACCAGGGCTTGGGGGTCCACCTGGGGCCACGGGGCGTCCAGCAGGTCGCCCAGCGAACCGGCGTAGCCCAGCTCCGCCCACAGCGCGTGGGTGATGTGCGGCGTGGCTGGGTACAGGCAACGCAGCAAAATGCCAAAGCCCTCGATCAGCGCGACACCCGCGCCGGTTTCATCGGTGGCCTGGAAGTCCTCCAGCGCGTTCAACATCTTCATGCAGCCCGACACCACGGTGTTGTACTGCATGCGCTGGTAGTCGTAGTCCACCTGCTTGAGCACGGTGTGGATCTCGCGGCGCAGCGCCTTGGCCGTCTTGCCGAAGGCAATGTCGTTGATGCTGGCCACACCGCTGGCAGATGCGTCGGCGCGCGCCCAGTCGGCCTGCGCCAGCTTGTGCCCGAAGTTCCACACCCGGCGCAGGAAGCGGTAGCTGCCTTCCACGGCCGCGTCGTTCCACTCCAGCGTGGCCTCGGGCGGCGCGGTGAACATGGTGTACAGGCGCGCGGTGTCGGCGCCGTACTTCTCGATCAGGTCCTGCGGGTCCACGCCGTTGTTCTTGGACTTGGACATGGTGCCCACGCCCTCGTAGTCAATCGGCGTGCCCACCGGCAGGCGGCCGTCGGCGCTGTCCACCTCGTTCTTCAGCTTGGCACCCACGATCTTGCCCGTCTCGTCGAACACGTGTTCCACGTCGTGCGGCCAGAAGTATTCCTTGCCACCCTTGGCGGTACGGCGGGAATAGATGTGGTTGAGCACCATGCCTTGCGTGAGCAGGCGCTTGAAGGGTTCGTCCACCTTGACCAGGCCCAGATCACGCATGACCTTGGTCCAGAAGCGCGCGTACAGCAGGTGCAGGATGGCGTGTTCGATACCGCCGATGTACTGGTCCATCGGCATCCAGTACTGCGTACCCTCGGCCACCATGGCGTCGGCGTTGGTGGGGTCGCAGTAGCGCATGAAGTACCAGGACGAGTCCACGAAGGTGTCCATGGTGTCGGTCTCGCGCCGGGCGGGCTTGCCGCAGATGGGGCAGGTCACGCCCGCGTGGAAGCCCTCATGCTTGACCAGCGGGTTACCGCTGCCGTCCGGCACGCAGTCTTCCGGCAGCACCACGGGCAGGTCCTTCTCGGGCACCGGCACCGAGCCGTGCTCGTCGCAATGGATGATGGGGATGGGCGTGCCCCAGTAGCGCTGGCGGCTGATGCCCCAGTCGCGCAGGCGGAAGGTGGTTTTCTTCTCGCCCAGACCCTTGGCGGCCAGCAACTCGGCCACCTTGTCGACGGCCGCCTTGTAGGCAAGGCCGTCGAGCACGCCGGAATTCACGCACACCTGTGCGCCGGTCTTGTCGGCGTACCAGTCCTGCCAGCGGGTCGTGTCGAACGCCAGTCCCGCGCCGCCCACCACCTGCTTGATCTCGATGCCATACTTCAGCGCAAACGCAAAGTCACGCTCGTCGTGCGCGGGCACGCCCATGACGGCGCCGTCGCCGTAGCTCATGAGCACGTAGTTGCCCACCCACACCGGCACCGATGCGCCCGTCAGCGGGTGCACCACGGTCAGGCCCGTGGGCATGCCCTTCTTCTCTTGCGTGGCCAGTTCGGCCTCGGTGGTGCCGCCCTTCTTGCATTCCTCGATGAAGGCGGCCAGCTCGGGGTTGGACGCTGCCGCGTGCGTGGCCAGCGGGTGCTCCGGCGCCACGGCGCAGAAGGTCACGCCCATGATGGTGTCGGCGCGCGTGGTGAACACGTACATCTTGCCGTCACCGATCAGCGCGCCATTGGCCCCCTGGATGCCGTGCGTGAAGGCGAAACGCACGCCCTCGCTCTTGCCGATCCAGTTCTCCTGCATCAGCCGCACCTTGTCGGGCCAGCCGTCCAGCGTGGCCTGGTCGTTGCCCAACTGCACGTGCTGCAGCAGCTCGTCGGCGTAGGCGGTGATGTTCAGGTAGTAGCCGGGGATCTCGCGCTTTTCCACCAGCGCGCCGGTCCGCCAGCCGCGCCCGTCGATCACCTGCTCGTTGGCCAGCACCGTCTGGTCCACCGGATCCCAGTTGACGACCTGGGTCTTGCGGTAGGCAATGCCCTTTTCCAGCATCTTCAGGAACAGCCACTGGTTCCACTTGTAGTACTCGGGTGAGCAGGTGGCCACCTCGCGGCTCCAGTCGATGGCCAGCCCCATCGCCTGCATCTGCTTCTTCATGTAGGCGATGTTTTCGTAGGTCCACTTGGCGGGCGGCACCTTGTTCTTCAGCGCGGCGTTCTCGGCCGGCAGGCCGAAGGCGTCCCAGCCCATGGGCATCAACACGTTGTAGCCCTGCATGCGCAGCTGGCGCGTGAGCATGTCGTTGATGGTGTAGTTGCGCACGTGGCCCATGTGCAGCTTGCCGCTGGGGTAGGGCAGCATGGAGCAGGCGTAGTACTTGGGCTTGCTCGCATCCTCGGTCACGCGGTAGGCGTCACGGGCGATCCAATGGGCGTGGGCGGCGCGCTCCACGTCCTGCGGGGTGTATTTGTCTTGCATGGTCTAGGTAACTAAGGGCTCAGCGCAAGTTCAACACGTCGAACATGTCGTAAAGGCCGTTGGCCTTGCCAGCCAAAAAGCGTACTGCACGAAGGCTGCCTTGGGCGTAAGTGGCTCGGCTGCTGGACTTGTGGGTGATCTCGATGCGCTCGCCGGTGCCCAGGAACATCACGGTGTGGTCACCCACCACGTCTCCGCCACGCACTGTGGCAAAGCCGATGGTGGACGGGTCGCGTTCGCCGGTGTGGCCATAGCGCTCGTACACGGCACAGTCCTTCAGGTCGCGGCCCAGCGCGTCGGCAATCACCTCGCCCATCTTCAGCGCGGTGCCGCTGGGGGCATCCACCTTGTGGCGGTGGTGCGCCTCGACGATTTCGATGTCGTAGCCCGTGGACAGCGCCTTGGCGGCCATTTCCAGCAGCTTCATCGTCACGTTCACGCCCACGCTCATGTTGGGCGCCATCATGATGGCAATGTGCTTGGACGCCTCGGCGATTTCGGCCTTCTGCTCTTCAGAGAAGCCCGTGGTGCCGATGACCAGCTTCACGCCGTGCTTCACGCAGGCCCGCAGGTGATTCATCGTGCCTTCGGGGCGGGTGAAGTCGATGAGGAAGCGGCTTTGCGACAGTGCTGCGTCCAGATCTGAGGCAATCGCCACACCGCTGGGCTGCCCGAGGAAGGCTGCAGCATCTTGCCCCAGGGCAGGGCTGTGCGGAAGATCAAGCGCGCCGCCCAGGGTGCAGTCATCGGCGGCCTGCACGGCTTCGATCAGCATGCGGCCCATGCGGCCGCTGGCGCCTGCGATACAGACGCGGTGAAGGTTTTCAGTGCTCATGGGTGTTCAGCGAGATTCCAGCGGTGGGTAGCTGGTCTGGGGAGCGGCCACGGGTGCTGCAGGCGCAGTACTGGCAGCGGGTGCAGAGGCATTCTTGGCCTGGAAGGCTTTCAACTCTTCCTCAGAGGCCTCGAGCACGGGCGGTTTGCCAGGCTTGCGGCGCACGTCGAGGGAGGCGACGAATTCGGCCTCGGATGGCAGTTCATCGGCTTCCACGCGGTCCATGACCGCACCGTTGAAGAAAACAGCCACCTTGCGCTGCTGCAGCTCCTGGCCCTGGCGACGGAAGGTGAAGACGTAATCCCAGCGATCGGCGTGGAACACGCTGGCCAACAGCGGCGTGCCCAGGATGTTGCGCACCTGTTCGCGCGGCATGCCGGGCTGCAGCGCCTCGACCTGTTCACGGGTGACGACGTTGCCTTGGACGATATCGATCTTGTAAGGGGTGATGAGCCCACCCAACGTGCTCACGGACGAACCCACGTCCTTCAGGCTGGAACAGCCGGACAATGCCACAAGAGCGGCCACGGCCAGAAAGGCGGCGCCCGCAGACCTGGTGCGCGACAAAGAAGAGTTGAACATCATGGCGTAGCGGTCTTGGGGGGACGGAACATGCGCGGGAAGGCGCGAGGTTATATCATCCAAGGCATTGTAGCCCTTGGGGCTTGGCACGGCCCTGCACTCGCAGCGGGGCGTGACCGGCCCCTGCGGGGGCGGACTTCGCCCACGGGACCACCATGACCAATATCGACGAACTCAAAAGCACAGGACTCAAGGCCACCCTGCCCCGCCTGAAGATCCTGGAAATCTTTCAGGGAGGCAAGCAGCGCCACATGACGGCGGAAGACGTGTTCCGCGTCCTCCTGGAAGAGCGTTCAGACATTGGCCTGGCAACCGTTTACCGAGTGCTGACCCAGTTTGAGCAGGCTGGGCTGCTCATTCGCAGCAACTTCGAGTCCGGCAAGGCGGTGTACGAACTGAACGAGGGCAAGCACCACGACCATCTGGTGTGCCTGGATTGCGGCCGGGTGGAAGAGTTCTACGACCCCGAGATCGAAAAGCGCCAACAGCGCGTAGCCGAGGAGCGCGGCTTTGCCATTCAGGAGCACGCGCTGTCGCTTTACGCGAATTGCGTGAAGACGGACTGCCCTCACCGCCCGGTCAGGCGCTGAGGGACTTTGATCAACCCCTGAGGGCTGGCGCTGTGGCTTCCAGCCACGCTTCAAACGCCTGGGGCATCTTGCCCGTCAGGCGTTCATAGTCGCCCGTGACTTCGGCCACACGGCCTGCCGCCGTGTTGGTATCAAAGGACGCGAACACACGTGCCAACGGCTCTGGCAGCCCGGCGCCCACCATGCCCTGCACCAACGCCTCCACTGGCACAGGCACCACGTCTATCTGCTTGCCCACGGCCTTGGCGATCAGTGCCGCCATTTCGGCGATGGAATAGGCCTTGGCGCCACTCAGGGTCCACGTGTTCTTGCCTCCATCACTGGCTGCAAGCGCCGTGGCCGCCGCCAAGGCCAGGTCATCGCGGGCGATGTGCGCCACCCGGCCATCACCCGTGGCCGAATACCACTTGCCGCTCGGCAGCACGTTGGGCAGCGTCATGAACAGGTTTTCAAAGTACCAGTGGTTGCGCAACACGGTCCAGCCTGGCAGCGCACTTGCGGCCAGGGCATCCTCGGAGCCAGCGTGATCCGGCGCAATCAGCAGCGGCGAACCGTGCGGCAACGGCATCGACGTGTAGACAACGTGATGCACGCCTGCCGCTTCGGCTGCCCGTATGGCATTGCGGTGCTGCGCCAAGCGCCGCCCCGGCACGTCCAGGGCATCGGTGCTGATGAGCAACAAGCGCTCCGCACCTTGAAACGCCTTTGCCAAGGCATTTGCATCGTCAAAGTCGGCAGCACGCACCTCCACGCCCAAGGCTGCCAGGCTGGCCAGCTTGCCGGGCTGGCGGGTGGTCACGATGACGCGCTGCGCTGGTACACCCAGGGTGTGTAGCAGGTGGTGCACCACGCGCTGACCCAGGTGGCCACCCGCGCCAGTGACGAGGAGCTTTGCATTGCTGTGATCTTTGGTATTCATTAGGAACTCACTTTCAAAAAAGAATCGAGTTGCCTATGATGTCGATGAACGGACGCCCCCACAAGAGATGCGTACACGGTCACTTGGTGACTGCGCAGTAACCAAGGAAGCGATGATGAACCTTCACAAATCCCGAGCGCCTTATGCCGACCGCTGCCCCATCCGAGACGTGCTTGACCGGCTGGGTGACCGCTGGAGCATGCTGGTATTGCTGGTACTGGAAGAAGGCGGAACGCTGCGTTTTTCGGCGCTGAAGGCACGAATAGACGATATTTCGCAGCGCATGCTGGCGCAGACCCTACGGCGACTTGAGCAGGACGGACTGGTATCGCGCACCGTCCACCCGACTGTGCCCCCAAAGGTGGAGTACGCCCTCACGCCTCTGGGGTTTTCTTTCCTGAAGCCACTCCGCGGACTGGAAGCCTGGGCGACCGAACACCACGAGCAGGTGCGACAAGCCCGCGCAGCCTACGTGGCCCCGCAGCGGGCAGAGGCCCTCTGAATACTGAGTCTTTCAGGCTCCGCGCATCATCGCGTCGCGCTGACGCTGCACGAATTCCTGGTAGGTGTCGATACCACGCAACTGCAGGATGGTGTTGCGCACAGCCGCTTCCACCAGCACAGCCATGTTGCGGCCCGCCACCACCTGAATCACCGCCTTGCGCACCGCCACACCCAGCACATCCTGGTACAACGGCTCGTGGGGCAGGCGATCGTAGTCGCGCTCCATGGTCTCTTTGCGCACCAGATGCACGATCAGGCGCAGGCGCATCTTGCGGCGCACGGCCGTCTCGCCAAAAATCGCCTTGATGTCCAGCAGGCCGATGCCGCGCACCTCCAGCAGGTTTTGCAGCAGATCGGGGCAACGCCCTTCCAGCGTGGTCTGGTTGACGCGGTGGAAATCCACGGCATCGTCAGCCACCAGGCCGTGCCCGCGAGAAATCAGTTCCAGCCCCAGCTCGCTCTTGCCCAGGCCAGACTCACC
>CAMLOF010000140.1 GCA_946481585.1 uncultured Macromonas sp.
CAGGCCACCCAGCGCACTCCGCCCTGCCCTTGCGGGAAGGCCACGCGCAGGCGGCCTTGGTGTGGCAGGCACAGGCCCACATCGCCGTTCATCAAGCCCAGGGCACTGTCGTTGCGCGTGACCATGACGGGCCGCCCGGCGTACCAGCCGTCCAGCGGCAGGTGCAGGGCCTGAGCCACGGCGCGGTTCACCTGCTGCACACCCCAGGGGCCTTCGCGCACGGCGCACAGCAGTTGCAGGCGGGCAAAGGCGTCCAGCAGTTCGCGGGCCTGGGCGTCGTCCACCCCTTCCTGCGGAGCGTTGGGCGACGTGGCGTTGTCGCTCCACGCACGCCAGGGCTCCATGGCGGCTAGCCACGTTTGCCAGCCTTGCCGCAAGAAGGCGGTCCACGCCTGGCCACGGGTAGCGGTGCTGTCCAGCCGGGTGATGGTTGCAGCCTCACCCGGCGCCCAGGCGGGCAAAGCCTGCCACAGCGTCTGTACCTGCTGCACGTCACCCACGTTGAGCGCTTGCGCCCACTGCCCAATACCACCCTGGGCGTTGAAGCGGTGGCTGTGTCGCAGCATCACGGTATGTTGCGCCCAGGCTGATGCCGTTTGGGTGGGGGCAGGTTCGTCCCACAGGCCGCGCTGCGCGGGGCTGGCGGTGGTTTGGGGTGGTTGTGCTTGCCAGGCCGCCACGTCGCAACCGGCTTGTTGGCGAAGCCAGGCCACGGTGGTGGCGTCGTAGCCGCCTTGTTCCGCGCCTTCGCACAGTTGGGCCCACACGGCGCCAGCCTCCACCGAGGCCAACTGGTCCTTGTCGCCCAGCAGCACCAGCCGCGCCTGTTCTGGCACGCACGCCAGCAGGCGGGCCATCATTTCCAGGTCGATCATGGAGGCTTCGTCCACCACCACCAGGTCGGTGGCCAGCGGCTGGGCGGGCGGGTGGTCGCCCGTGGGGCTGAGGCGCAGCAGCCTGTGCAGCGTGGTGGGGGCCTGTGGCGGGTGAGCTTGCAGTGCCTGGCCATAGGCTGTGGGCAGGCGCTGCAGCGCACCGCTCAAGGATTCGCCCAGCCGCGCGGCGGCCTTGCCGGTGGGGGCCGCCAGGTGGATGCGCAATGGCGCTCCACCGGCCACGGCCTGCGATTGAAGCAAGGCCAGCAGGCGGGCCACGGTGGTGGTTTTGCCGGTGCCCGGGCCGCCGGTGAGCAGCAACAGCCTGCCACGCGCCGCCAGCGCACAGGCCACGCGCTGCCAGTCCACTTGACCTTTGGGCACCGGGCCAAACAGTTCGTCCAGCAGGGGCGGGAGTTGGCCGGGTGCGGGTTGCGCCAGCGTCAGCCGCTGCCGAAGCGAGGCCAGGATGCGCTGTTCCGCCACCCAGGCGCGGCGCAGGTACAGGGCGCTGCCTTGCCGCACCAGTGGCTCGGTGCCGTCGCCACGCCCGGCCCAGGGCAAGGTGTCGGCGGCCAAGTCCAGGTCGGGCGGCAGCAGGCTGCGTGCGGCGTCTGGCCAGGTGGGCAGCATCTGCTGCGGCGCGGCGTGCAGGGTGGGCAAATCCAGCCGCGCGTGGCCCAGGCCGTGCAGATGGCTCACCAGCAGGGCCAGCCAGGTGTGGCGCGGGTCGGCGCTGGGCTGGCGTTCTTGCAAAAAGGCGGCAAAGGCGCGGTCCAGCGCGGTGAAGGGTGCCTGCTCAGTCACCCCGGGCAGCTTGGGCAAGGGGGTGCTCATGCGGTGGCCTCCGTGCCAGCGGGGCTGGGTGCTTGCGCGCCACGCAGCCAGGCGTCCAGGGTTTCAATCAGTTCCTGCGGCGGGCAAAGGTGCACCAGGCCCGCACCGGGCTCGTCTATGCCGCGCAAGAACAGGTAGGCCGCACCGCCCACGTGGTGGCTGTAGCGGTAGCCCGGCAGGCGCGTGCGCAGCAGCCGGTGCAGGGCCAGCACGTAAAGGGTGAGCTGCACGTCGTAACGGTGTTCCAGCATGGCCTGGCGCATGGCTTGCGGGGTGTAGCGCGCCAGTTTGTTGGATTTGTGGTCCAGCACGTGGTAGCGGCCTTGGTGCTCAAACACCAGGTCCATGAAGCCGGTGAGCATGCCGCCCAGCGTGCGCGGCGCCAGCGCGGGCCGGGGTTCGCCGGGCCACAGGTGGCGGGTGATGAGCGCATCCAGCCGCTCCACGGGCAGCGTGGCGCTGGGCAGCGAAAAACCCATTTCAGCCCAGGCGCGGCGGGTGTGCAGGTCGGCCAGGCGCAGGGGAACTTGCGGGGTTCGCTCGTCAGGCAGCGGCAGCTCGCGCGTGGCAATGAGCCGCAGCCAGCGCGGCAGCAGGTCCGCATCTTCCGGCGGCAGCCCTTCGGACTGGGTGCGGTGTTGCAGGTAGGCTTGCCAATCGGCTTGGTGCACCTGTGCCTCTTCGCTGCCCGCCGGGGCGGCAATGGGCCAGTTGCGCAGGGCCTGCCATTCCAGCAGGTCGTGCAGCAGGGTGCCGTAGGCGCTGCCTGCGGGGAAGGCGTCGAAGGGCGTGGGTTCGCGCGGCGCATCGGCTTCGGTGGTGGAGGCGGCGTCGCTTTGCGCGTCCATCCACCGTTCCTCGGCCCAGGTGGGGGCTTGGGTAGCAGCACGGTCACGGCCTGGGCGCACCAGGGCGCTGAAGCTGGCCGTCCACCAGTGGCTGTGCAGCACACGCGCGGGTTGCAGCGCGGTGCGGCTGGGGCCATCCTGCCCAGGCGGGGTGTAACGCGCACCTGTGGGTAGGGGCAGCGGAGCCACGGTTATATGTGGGTGCTGTGACCAAACGGCCAATCGGTCAGCCAGGTCATCAGCGCTGCGGCGGCCCAGCAGGGCAGAAAGCGCGCTCTTGCCCCGTGTGGCTTTGGCGGTAAATTCCTGCGCGCGCGGTGCCACGCCCAGCCACAGGCCGCGTTCGGCGCGGGTCAGGGCCACGTAGAGCAGGCGCATGTTCTCGGCCAGGGCGTCGGCGCCCTCGTCTCCACCATCGTCGCGGCGGAAAGCGCTGGCAAAGGGCAGGAACACCAGCGGGTATTGCAGGCCCTTGGACTTGTGCATGGTCACCACCTTCACCAGCCGCTCGTCGCTTTCCAGGCGCAACTGGGCGGCGTCGCCCGCCAGGCTGGGTTGGCGCAACTGGGCCTCCAAATGGCGCAGCAAGGCGGCTTCGCCGTGCAGTTCGGCGCTGGCGGCCTGCAGCCATTCGCCTATCTGCAGCAGGTTGGTCAGGCGCCGCTCGCCCCGGGCGTCCTGCCCCAGCAGGCGGGCGGGAATGCCTTCGTCGTGCAGCCAGCGGTGCAACGCGGGCAACACGCCTTGCTGGCGCCAGACGGACTGCCAGCGCAAGGCGCTTTCCAGCAGCGCTTCCCACGCGGCTTCGTTGTGCAGGCGGTGGTCCAGCTCGGTGGGGGCCAGGCCCCACGTGGCGCAGGCCAGTGCGGCGCGCAGCAGGCCACCGTTGCGCGGCTGCAGCAACGCGCGCAGCAGGCGCCACAGGTCTTGCGCCTCTTGCGTGGCGAATACGCTGTTTTTTTCCGACAGATAGACGCTGCGCACGCCGCGCTGGCCCAGGGCGGTGCGGATCAGGTCTGCCTCGCGCCCGCTGCGCACAAGCACGGCCATGTCCTGCGGTTGGGCATGGCCCTGGGCGAGCATGCGGGTCATGGCGTCGGCAAAGCATTCGGCCAGGGTCTGCTCAAACGTGCTGGCGTTGAGTTGCGCGTCCAGCGGCGTGTGCCACACGGTCACGGCGGTGGGGGCATCCGCGCCGTTCCACACCGGGGCATCAGGCCGCCGGGCGTGGACGTGGGGGTAGCCAATGTCACCAAAGGGCTGATCGGCCTGCTCGAAGATGTGGTTAAGCGCATCCACCAGCGCAGGGGTGGAGCGGTGGTTGCCGTCCAAGGTGTGGATGGCCTGGGCCTGCGAACGGGCGCGCAGGTAGGTGGGCAAATCGGCGCCACGGAAGCTGTAGATGGCCTGCTTGGGGTCGCCGATCATCACCAGCGTGGCGCCTGCAGCGTCGGCCTGGGCACCGGTGTAGATGCGCTCCAGCGTGCCGTATTGCCAGGGGTCGGTGTCCTGGAACTCGTCCACCAGCGCCACGGGGAACTGGCGGCGTATGGCGGCGGCCAAGCTGCCGTCAGGCGCCTGCACGGCGTGGTGCAGGCGTTGCAGCAGGTCTTGAAAGTCGAACTGCGCGGCTTGTGCCTTGCGTTGGGCGTAGGCGCAGCGCAGGGCCCAGGCGGCATGGTTGAGCACGGCGTCTTCCAGTTCGGGGCGCTGCTGCAGGTGGTGGCTCAGGGCGTCCAGCGGTGCCAGAGGCGACAGGTCGGGCGCCCCGTTCCACCCTTCGGCCAAGGCGGCAGCGGTGAAGCGCTTCAGCACGCCTTCGTCCACCTTGCCGCCTTGCTGCCACGTGGCCATTTTTTCCAACCGCCCGGGCAGGTGGTTGGCTGGGTGGCCTTTGAGTGCCTTGCTCGCGGCAGCGGCACTGATGGTTTCTACCCACTCGGGTGTCCAGGCAGCGCGGGCAGCAGCTTCCAGCGCGGGCAGTTCGGCCTGCCAACGGCCTGCCTGGAGCAAAAGTTCGCGGGGCGGTGGCGGTTCCGCGTCATCGCTCAGGGCCGCATCGGCTTCGGGCGAGCGGTCGGCGGCCTGCCAGCGTTCGGCGATGCGCTCCAGCAGGTGCGCCGGGTCTTTGGCCACGGCCAGCAAGGCGTCCACCGACTCGGGCGGCAGGTCGTAGAAGTGTTGGCGCCAGTGGTCTTGCGCCACGGCCAGGCGCAGGGTCTGGCCGTCTTCCACCACGCTTTGCTGGAACAGGCTGGCACTTTCAAAGGCATGCTCCTGCAGCATGCGGTTGCTCCAGGCGTGGATGGTGAAGACGGCGGCATCGTCCATCCACTGCGCGGCCAGGTCGAGCCGGTAGGCGCAGGCGCTCCACAGTTCGGGCGGGTAGCTTCCGCGCAGGGCGTGCAGGAAGGCGTCGCCCTCGGCCCCGCTCTGGCGAAAGAAGCCGCAGGCCTCGGCCAGCCGTTCGCGGATGCGCTTGCGCAGCTCGGCCGTGGCGGCTTCGGTGAAGGTCATCACCAGGATGTCGGGTGGCATGAGCGCGGCGGCAAACGGGTCCGCAGCGCCCTCTGCCGCACGGCCATGCCCCAGCACCAACCGCAGGTACAGGGCTGCCAGCGTCCAGGTTTTGCCGGTGCCGGCGCTGGCTTCGATGATCTGCCGACCGCGCAGGGGCATGCCCAGCACGTCCAGCGGCAGGATGGATGGTGCGCTCATTCCCCGCCCTCTTCGTGTTCGTCGTCGCCACTCAGGCCGGGCGGCCAGCCCAGGCGGGCATGGCGCAGCAGGTCTTCGTACAGCAGCGCTGCCCAGCGGGGCAAGGTGTCGGCCATGTCGTCGAACGTGGCTATGCTGCGCGCCAGGTAGGGTGAGCGGGCGCGCTCGCCTGGGCTGTTGCGGTTGCCATCAAAGGCTTCGCGGGCGGGCCGCATGGGGTCGGTGCCCTCTTCTGCATTGGTGGCCAGTTGCCGGGCCTGTTCGTAAGCCACAGCAGCACGGCCACTCACAAGCGGCATCGTCTGCCAAGCCTCTTGCGCGGCGGCCATCCAGCCTTCGCCCAGGGCCTGCGCCTGCGCGGCGGGCAGCGGCTTGAGCCACACGGCGTTGTCCAGCCCCAGCAACACGGTGGTCACACGGTGGCCCGTGGCGCACAAGGCCACATGGCGTACCCAGGCGGTGCGCAGCAGGTCGGCGCGCGGAACCGTTTCGCCACCCTGCTTGTGTGTGACGGCCCCGGTGCGCATCTCGCATTGCAGCCAGGGGCCCAGGCAGTCGCTTTCCAGCCCCTGCGGGGCGCCGCGCAAGCCTTCAATCACACCAGTCACAGTGTGCCCGCCCAACGCCCACGAAACACTCACTGGCGGCGCGGGCTGGGCGTAGTGCTCGAACCACGTTTGTGCACGCTCCAGCACTGTGTCAGCCTCGCGTTGCAGTGCGTTGGCGTGTCGGCGTCCCACGCCGCCCAGCGGCAATTCGCCACGCAGGCGAATATTTTCCAGCGCTTGTGCCGGGTGGTTGGCTCGCAGCAGTTCGGTGCCCAGCTGGTGACGCTGCAGGCCGTCCAGCGTGAAAGGTTCGGCCTCGTCGGGCAGTTCGTCCAGTGTCTGGAACTGCACGCCCAGTCTGGCACGCCAGTGCCACTCCACGGGCTCGCGCACAAATCGCTCCAGGCTGGCCAGTTCCAGTTCTGCGGGCATAGGGAACGGTGACACCTCAAGAGACGCAGGCTGAGTTTCGGCATGCGCGGCCTGCCAGTCGGCATCAAAGGTGCTGAAGGCCGGTGCCAAGCCCGGCGACGCGGGCTCAAAGTACCGGCGTGAAAAAGGCTGCAGCGGTTGCAGGCTGGGCTGCGGCGGGTTTTGCCAATAGGCGGCACAGGCGTCCATCAACTGCGCCACCAGCACAGAAGGGGGTTGCTCCGCGTCGTCGCTGGCCCGGCGGCCGCACCAGCTGATCCAGAGTTTTTCGCGTGCAGAAAGCAGTGCTTCCAGGAACAGGTAGCGGTCGTCTTCGCGGCGCGAACGGTCACCGGGGCGGCGGTAGTTGCCCATCAGGTCGAAGTCGCGCGGGGTGGTGCGGCGCGGGTAGTCGCCGTCGTTCATGCCCAGCAGGCACACCACGCGGAACGGAATGGAGCGCATGGGCATGAGGGTGGCAAACTGCACGCCGCCGCCAAAGAAGCGCTGGTGCAATGCCGGCGTTTCCCATTGCGCCTGCAGGTGGTCGCGCAGCACCACCAGCGGCACGGGTTCATTCAGCCCGGCGGTGGCGCATTGCTGCAGCCAAGGGCCCAGCGGGGCCAGCAGGCGTTGCAACTCGCGTTCATCGGCGTCGTCAGCGGGGTCAAAAAACCGCTCCACCAGCCCGCGCAGCAAGGCGGCCCAGTCTGCCGGTGCACGCGGGCGCTGCAGGTCGCGCAATGTGGTGTCCATCGCGTCAAGCCATTGCGCCAGGGCGCCCGCCAACCGGGCCGACAGCCCACCCACAGCCCCCAGCGGCGCCACGCCTTGCCACGCCGGGCCGTCACCCATGGCATAGCCCAGCAGCATGCGCCGCAGCCCGAACGACCAGGTGTTCTGGTCCAAGTCGGCCATCCCTTCGGGCAGGCCCCAATGGCGGCGGTGATCGCCGTCCAGCCCCCAGCGCACGCCCGCATCCACCAGCCAGGTGCGCAGTTGGGTCACGTCGTCTTCGCCCAGGCCAAAGCGTTGCCGCAAGGCGGGGGCCTCGAAGGCGTCCATCCAGTCGGCCAACGTCACGCGGGATTGCGGCAGTTCCAACAGCGCCGCCAGCGCGCGGGCCAGCGGCTGCTGGCTGGCAGACTGGTCGGCCACGCTGTAGGGCACGTACCGGGGTGTGCCCGGCGCAAAGCGCCCGAACACAGACTGAATGTGTGGCGCAAAAGCGGTCATGTCGGGCACCATCACCATCACGTCAGACGGCTTCAACGAATCGTCGGCATCAAACCAGGCCAGCAACTGGTCGTGCAGTACCTCTACTTCGCGCTGGTGCGAGTGGGCCATGCTGAACACAATGCTGGCGTCGGGCGGCACAGCCTCGGGCTCGGCGGGTGGCGGGTTCAGGTGCAGGATGTCGGCCTGCAGGCGGGCCAACCGCGTGGGTGCTGCCTGCGCCGCAGGGTCCACAAACACGTCGATGGTGTCAAAGCGCTGACGGTACTGCGGCGGCAGATCGAAGGCGTCGAGCAGGTGCAGATGGTCGCGCCCCTGCTGGCCCCAG
>CAMLOF010000141.1 GCA_946481585.1 uncultured Macromonas sp.
GAAGCGGCCAACCAGCTCATCGACCACAACCGCCACCGCCTGGGCAAGAACCTGCGCACCGACCAGGGCGCGGGTGAACCAGTGCGCGTGATCGAGCAGCCGAACGACTTCGAGGAAGCCCGCTGGCTGGTGGAGGAAATCCGCCAGCTGGAGCGCAGCGATGGCTTCCCTCGCCAGGAAATCGCCATCCTCTACCGCAGCAACGCGCAGAGCCGCGTGCTGGAAAGCGCGCTGTTCAACGCCGGGGTGCCCTACCGGGTCTATGGCGGCCTGCGCTTCTTCGAGCGCGCCGAAATCAAGCACGCACTGGCCTACCTGCGCTTGCTGGACAACCCGCACGACGACACCAGCTTCCTGCGGGTGGTGAACTTCCCGCCGCGTGGCATTGGTGCGCGCAGCCTGGAACAGCTGCAGGACGCCGCCAGGGCGGCGGGCTGTTCGCTGCACGACGCGGTGAGCACCCTGGGCGGCAAGGCTGGCACCAATCTGTCGGCCTTCCTGGCCAAGATCGACGTGGTGCGCGAGCAGACCGAAGGTGCCACGCTACGCGAAATCATCGAACTGGTGCTGCAGCACAGTGGCCTGATGGAGCACTACCGCGCCGACCGCGACGGTGCCGACCGGGTGGAGAACCTGGAAGAACTGGTAAACGCTGCCGAGAGCTTCGTCATGCAGGAGGGCTTTGGCCGCGACGCCGTGGCCCTGCCGCTGGACGAAACCGCCAAGGGCGTGCCCGGCGTGGGGCTGAGCCAGTCCCCGGCGAGCCAGGGGGTGGATTTCAACGCCCCCGTCATCGACCAGCCCTTGCCGGGCGGCGAGGCAGACACAGGCGAGACGCTGAGTCCGCTGGTGGCCTTCCTCACGCACGCTGCGTTGGAGTCGGGCGACAACCAGGCCCAGGCTGGGCAGGAGGCCGTGCAGCTGATGACCGTGCACGCCGCCAAGGGGCTGGAGTTTGATGCCGTCTTCATCACCGGGCTGGAGGAGGGGCTCTTCCCCCACGAAAACAGCCTGAGCGACATGGACGGCCTGGAGGAAGAGCGCCGCCTGATGTACGTGGCCATCACCCGGGCGCGCAAACGCCTGTACCTGAGCCATGCGCAGTCGCGCATGCTGCACGGGCAGACGCGCTTTCACATGCGCAGCCGCTTCTTGGATGAGTTGCCCGAGGCTTGCCTGAAGTGGCTCACGCCCAAGCAGGCAGCATGGGGCGGCCCTGGCGCGGGGCAGGGCGGGAGTGCAGGGGCTTCCACCCAGCCCGCCTGGGGCCGCAGCGGCCTGGGGGAGGGCCCGCGCGGCTTCGCGTCCAAGGACGCGCCTTATACCGGTGCAGGCGCCGTGCCCACGCAGAAGGCCGAGCCCGCGCACGGCATACGTGCGGGCATGCAGGTGTTCCACAACAAGTTTGGCGAGGGCAAGGTGCTCACCGTCGAAGGCCAGGGCGACGATGCCCGTGCGCAGGTGAGCTTCCCTCGCCACGGCACCAAGTGGCTGGCGCTCAGCGTGGCCAAGCTCACACCCATCTGACCGGGCGAAGAAAAAAACCGCCGGGGCCCGAAGGCCCTGGCGGTGTCAATGCGTGGGCGGGACCCACGCGCTTTCCCGAAACGTGAACTCTTTTTTGGGTGATCAGCTGCCGATCACGCCGCCGTCGTTCTTGGTGATGACCACGGTCGCCGTGCGAGGGCGTTTGCCTGCACCGTAACCGGCGTTGGAGGGCCACTGGCTTTCGTATTTCGACGGGTCCTGCACGTTCGCCATCTTGGTGTTCTCACCAGGGTGCTGTACGTTGATGAACAGAGCGCGGCCGTCTGGTGTCTCGGTGATCCCCGTGATCTCACAACCCTTGGGGCCGACCAGGAAGCGCTTGAGGGTGGCAGGCGTCTGAGCCTTGCCCACATACGTGTCCACCTTCTTGTCACCGTAGGTGAGCGTCTTCTTGCCGCCATCGCCAATGTGCCCAGGCAGCGCAGCAAGCAGCATGCAGTTCGTCTTGTCGGTGTAGGCACCGTCGTCGGTTTCGATCCAGCAGATGCTCGTGGCCTTGCTGAACACCAGGCCGTCAGGAGATGACAGGTCGTTGTCTTCTGTCAGGCTGGAAAGGTTCACGGTTGCACGGTCTGCGTCGGCCTCAGAGGCAAACAGGTAAATGTCCCACTTGAAGGTGGAGGCCGCGGGTGCTGGCTCGATGAAGCGGACAATGTGGCCGTTGACGTTGCCTTTTTGTTCTTTGCCCGCCTTCATGTCTGTGTAAACGCGCGGGTTGGCTGCGTCTGCCGTGCCAGCCGTGCGGTTGCTGTTGTTGGTCAGGGTGAAGTACACCTCGCCATTCTTCGGGTTCACGCCACCCCACTCAGGGCGGTCCATCTTGGTGGCACCCACAGCGTCGGCGGCCAGGCGGGTGAAGATGGCCACATCGGCGTTGTCCTTGAACTCGAAGTAGGAGCTGTTGGCCACCACCGGGTTGTTCATGGAGAGTTCCAGCCACTCGCCCGTGCCGTCGTCCTTGAAGCGGGCTACGTACAGTGTGCCTTTGTCCAGGTATTTGTCACCTGCGTTCAGACGGTTGGCGGGCTTGGCGTCGGCGGCATCCCATTTGGCCTCAGAGACGAACTTGTAGATGTATTCGCCACGTGCGTCGTCCCCCATGTAGGCAACCACAGGCTGGCCAGCCACCGGCTTGGCGAAGGTCACGTTCTCGTGCCCCATGCGGCCCAGTGCGGTGCGCTTGCGCAGTACCTGGCTCTTGTCATAAGCGTCGATTTCCACCACGTAGCCGAAGGTGTTCATCTCGTTGCGGTAGTCTTCCTTGGCGGACGCGGCCAGAGCGCCGTTGTTCCAGCGTACGAAGCGGTCTTCGCTGCCTGCGCTTTCCCAGCCGTGGCGGCTGGCGTCGCCCGCCTTGCGGCCGTAGCGCTTGAGTGCTTGTACCTGTTTGTCGTTCTTGCCACGGCGCTCGTCGTCCTTGGCATCGCGGAAGAAGTAGCCAAACCAGTTTTCTTCGCCGGAAACGTAGGTGCCCCACGGGGTGCGGCCTGCGCCGCAGTTGTTCAGTGTGCCGCGCGCCTTGGTTCCGTCGGCGCTGTAACGGGTCACCAGGTGCTCACTGCCTCGGGCCGGACCGTGGATGATGGCCTCGGTCATGGTGGTGACGCGGCGGTTGTAGCTGGAGCCAGGCTTGTAGCCCCACTTCTTGCCATCGGTCTGCACTTCCACCACGGACAGGCCGTGGATCATCAGTTCCTTGTCTACCTCGCTGGCGGGGCGGGGCAAGGTGGCGGTGCCGCCGTTGGCGTGGATGAAGAAGGATGAGAGCTTTTCGTCGGTGGTGGCCTCGTGGTTCATGGCTAGCAGGCCGCGCGAACTGAAGGTGTCCGAGGGGTTGCCACTGGCGTCCAGACCGAACCACTCCATCCCGTCATGGTGGTCGCCTGCGCGGTTGCCCCAGTCGCCATCGGTACCGTCGTTCTTGAAGGCAGGCGTACTGGCGGTGAGCGGGTCGCCCAGGCCGTAGATCACTTGTGCGGTATAGCCTTCGGGCACGGTCAGCACGTCTGCGGTGCTCTTGGCCACGGCCTTGAAACCCAAGGCAGCCACGGCGGCCGCAGGGCCGCTGGTGGTTGCACAGCCAGACAGTGCTGCCGTGCCCAGGGTGGCGGCACCCGCCATGCCTGCGCCACCGCGCAGCAGGCTGCGGCGGCTCAGGCGCGCGTCGAGCACCTGCTCAAAGGCAGCGTTGCTGGAGGTGTTGGAGTCTTCTTCGTTGAAGTGCGTACCAGGGCGGGAATCGTTTGTCACAGTGATCACTCACAGGTAGTTGAACAGCAGCGAGTAGCTTGCTGTTCGTCTGTGAAAACGCTGTGACAGGTCTGTGGCGTTCGCGTGACCGTGTTCTCAGGCCGGTGTCTGCCCGTCGTCGGTGATGAAGCTGTCGCGGAAGGTGAAGTACACCGACGTGAAGAACATGGCGCTCATCAGCATGGCCATGGGCAACATCAGCACGCTGAGCAGCTGTGCACCGCCCAGAACCGAGGCCAGCATCACCACCGCCAGGGCAATGAGCATGAACACGGCAGTCCAGGCCAGAAAATACACCAGCATGGCGCCTTTGTTGGCCCAGCAGGCCAGCGCGCTGAAGAAAAGGCTCTTGACGGGTGTGACCCCATGCCAGTGCACCAGCGCTGGCGCATGCCAGAACAGCAGACCCAGCGGCACGTAGAGCACCATGTTGACGACGAGGTTGCGCACGATGGCTGGCTCGCGCAACGCCTCTTCGGTGATTTCTGTTCCTTGCTGAAGGGCGCTGCCTGGGTCGCCAGCAATGAGCGCGGCCAGCAGCATGATGAGCAGCGAACCGATGGCGTAGAGGCCGCCCAGCACCAGCATGGATCGGACCCGTTCGCGCCCGGCACGAAAGGCGCTGGCCAGCACGGCAGGCATGGGGAAGCTGCCGGTGGTCACCTCGCGGGTGGCGGCCATCAGGCCCAGGGTGGCGGCTGGCAACAGCGCCAGGGCCATGGCGGCACCTACCAGTGGCACCAGCGTGAGCACGGACACGGCGAGCATGAACATGAAGAACAGCCCCGCCAGGGCCAGCGGCTGGCGCAGGAAGGTCTGTATGCCCAGCTTGACCCAGAGCAGCCCGGTGCGTGCCGGTACGCGGTTGAGTTTCATAGCTGCGTCAGGCGGGCGCGCAGCACGCGCTCGAAGTGAGTGGGGTCGTGCGGCTTGAGCATGCTGGCTTCACGCGGCAGGTACCAGTCCCACAGGCGCGACAGCCAGAAGCGCAGTGCGCCCGCGCGCAACATGGCAGGCATCAACTCGCGCTCGGCAGCGGTCAACGGGCGAACCGATTCGTATGCGCCCAGCATGGCGGTCGTGCGTTCGTCATCCTGCACGCCAGTGGGCAGGTCAATGCACCAGTCGTTCAGACACACCGCCAGGTCGAAGGCAAAGGCATCCACCCCGGCAAAGTAAAAGTCGAAGAAGCCCGTGAGCTGGCCGTTCTCGAACATCACGTTGTCGCGGAACAGGTCGGCGTGGATGGGGCCACGGGGCAGGGCTTCGTAGCTCGGGCTGGCGGCCACGTGGTTCTGGTAGGCCAGTTCGCTCTTGAGCAGGTTGGCCTGCTCGGGCTGGAGGTGGGGCAAAACGACAGGCACGGTCTCGTTCCACCAGGGCAGGCCGCGCAGGTTGGGCTGGCGCCGGTCGTAGTCCAACCCGGCCAGGTGCATGCGTGCCAGCATCGTGCCCACTTGGGCACACTGCCCGGCGGTGGGGGCAAGTTCGTGCTTGCCGCGCAGCTTGTTCACCACCGACGCAGGCTTGCCCTTCATCTTGTGGAGGATCTCGCCTTTTCCGTCTGCGGCAGGGTCGGGCACGGGGATGCCCTTGCCCGCCAGGTGCTTCATCAGGTGCAGGTAAAAGGGCAGTTGCTCGAAGCTCAGCCGCTCGAACAGGGTCAGCACGTAGTCGTGCGTCTGGCCCTCGCGCTCGGTGGAGACGAAATAGTTGGTGTTCTCGATGCCGCCCGAGCAGCCAGCCATCGACACCAGCTCGCCCAGGTCCAGACGGCGCAACAGCGCCGCAGCCTCGGTCTCAGAGACTTCGGTGTAGACAGCCATGATCAGAAGTTCAGCAGACGCCAGCTGCTCTTGCCCGCCTTGCCCTTGTTCTCGTCGGACTGGCTGGGGTCGATGGGTTGTACCTGGTAGCCAGGCACGGCGGTTTTGGTCTGCACGTCGATGCTGCGGGTCTGACCGCCCACGCGCAACTCTTCAATGCGGCTGCCTGCGTCTTCGTGGGTAATGCGTTCGGTTTTCTGCTCCAGCGTACGCACGGGTTCCTGGGCCACCTGGCCTGGGGTGGGGGCTGATTGGGCCTGTACTTGTGCAGACAGACAGAACAGCACGGCGGCGGCAAGAGTCAGGCGCACGTGTGCGGGAGCAAAGGGGGCGGAAAAGGGTCGCATCCCTAGATTGTAGGCATTTGCCCGCACAATCACGCCCATGACCGAGAACCCGAAGACCCTGGTGCTGGTGGATGGCTCCAGCTACCTCTACCGCGCCTTTCACGCCATGCCCGACCTGCGCGCCGTACCCGGCGACCCGGCAAGCCCCGCCACGGGTGCCATACGCGGCATGATCAACATGATGCAGGCGCTGCAGAAGGAACACCCGGGCGACTACGTGGCCTGCGTGTTCGATGCGTCCGGCCCCACCTTCCGCGACGAGCTGTACCCCGAGTACAAGGCCCATCGCAGCCCCATGCCCGACGACCTGCGCGCGCAGATCACCCCCATCCACGAGGTGGTGCGCCTCATGGGCTGGAACGTGTTGAACGTGCCCGGCGTGGAGGCCGACGACGTGATCGGCACCCTGGCCGCTACGGCTGCGGCGCAGGGTGTGCGGGTTATCGTTTCCAGCGGCGACAAAGACTTGAGCCAGCTGGTCAACGAGCACATCACCATCATCGACACCATGAACGGCAAGGTGCGCGACGTGGCTGGCGTGACGGCAGAATTCGGTGTGCCCCCGAGCCTGATGGTGGACTACCAGACCCTGGTGGGCGACGCGGTGGACAACGTTCCCGGTGTGGAGAAGGTGGGCCCCAAGACGGCTGCCAAATGGCTGCAGGAACACGGCTCGCTGGATGGCGTGGTGGCCAACGCCGACAAGATCAAGGGCGTGGCGGGCGACAACCTGCGCAAGGCGCTGGACTGGCTGCCCACGGGGCGCAGACTGGTGACCATCAAGACCGACTGCGACCTGAACGGTTACGTGCCCGGCCTGCCTGCCTTGGACAGCCTGGTACTGCGCGAACGCGAGGTGGCGGCCCTGCGTGAGTTCTATGAGCGTTATGGCTTCAAGGGCCTCGCGCGTTCGCTGGCAGAAGGCCAGGGCGATGCAGGAGCCGATGGTGCCAAGGCAAAAGCCGCCGCAGCGCCTGCGGGCCTGACCGGCGACCTGTTCGCCGACCCGCCGGCAGGCACGTCTTCCGTGACCCACAAGCGCTACGACACCGTGCTGACGTGGGAGGCTTTCGATACTTGGCTGGCCCGCATCCAGGCGGCAGAGCTGGTGGCCGTGGACACGGAAACCACGTCGCTAGACGAAATGCGTGCCGAGATCGTGGGCATCTCCATCAGCGTGAAGCCAGGCGAGGCCGCCTACGTGCCCCTGGCACACGACTACCCCGACGTGCCCGCCCAGCTCCCGCGCGATGAGGTGCTGGCGCGCCTGAAGCCGTGGCTGGAGAACCCCGCCGCGCTCAAGCTGGGCCAGCACGTCAAGTACGACCGCCATGTGTTTGCCAACCACGGCATTGAGGTGCGTGGCTACGCCCACGACACCATGCTGCAAAGCTACGTGCTGGAGGTGCACAAGCCGCACAACCTGGGCAGCCTGGCCGAGCGCCACCTGGGCCGCAGTGGCATCAGCTACGAAGAACTCTGCGGCAAGGGCGCGCACCAGATTCCCTTTGCCCAGGTGGCCATCGACAAAGCCGCCGAATACTCCTGCGAGGACAGCGACCAGACCCTGGACGTTCATCTGGCCTTGTGGCCGCGCCTGCAGGCCGACGAAAAGCTCAAGGCCATCTACGAACTGGAAATGGCCAGCAGCGAGGCGCTCTACCGCATGGAGCGCAACGGTGTGCTGATCGACGCCGACACGCTGGCGCGGCAGAGCCACGAACTGGGCCAGCGCATCCTGCAGCTGGAAAACGAGGCCTATGACATCGCTGGGCAGCCCTTCAACCTGAGCAGCCCCAAGCAGCT
>CAMLOF010000142.1 GCA_946481585.1 uncultured Macromonas sp.
GTTGCAGGCGGGCAAGCAGCGAATTCATGGCGGAGCGCCTAGTCGACGGGTGGCCTGCCCGGAGGGACTCGAACCCCCGACCTGCTGCTTAGAAGGCAGCTGCTCTATCCAGTTGAGCTACGGGCAGTGTTGAAGAAACAAAGGCCCAACGAGTGGGCCTTTGTCTTTGTCCATATGGTCGGAGCGAAAGGATTCGAACCTTCGACCCTCTGCTCCCAAAGCAGATGCGCTACCAGACTGCGCTACGCTCCGACGTCAGCCCGAGATTGTAGCCGCTTGAAGGCCGCACTGACGGCGCCGCCTTATCTTTTCTCGTATTGCGTGGAGCCGAAGAGCACTTGCCGCGACTTGTCATCAGTCAGGGGCTTGCGTGCGTCTGCCAGCACCTGCACGGCGCGCTGCACCGCTGGGCGCTCGGCGATCTTGTCGAACCATGCTTTCAGATGCGGGTAGTCGGCCCAGTCGATACCCTGGTTCTGCCAGCTGCGCAGCCATGGGAACACGGCGATGTCGGCAATGCTGTAGCTGCGCCCGCCAAGGTATGGGCTCGTCGCCAGGCGTTTGTCCATCACGCCGTACAGGCGTTTGGCCTCGTTGGTGTATCTGTTGACGGCGTACTCGATTTTCTCTGGCGCATACATGCGGAAGTGGTGTGTCTGTCCCAGCATGGGGCCCACGCCGCCCATCTGGAACATCAGCCATTGCAGCACTTCGTACTTCTGGCGGTCCGTCTTGGGCAGGAGCTTGCCGAACTTGGAAGCCAGATAAAGGAGAATCGCGCCCGACTCGAAAAGCGATATCGGCTTGCCGTCCGGCCCATGCGGATCGACGATGGCGGGAATCTTGTTGTTCGGGCTGATCTTGAGGAAATCTGGCTGAAACTGGTCTCCCGCCCCGATATTGATGGGGTGCACCTGCCAGTCGCGGCCCAGCCGTTGGCCGCATTCTTCCAGCATGATGTGGACTTTGTGTCCATTCGGTGTGGGCCAACTGTAGACGTCGATCATGTATTTCCTTGTTGGGTGGATCCTCGGAAATTATGGTTGCTTTGATGATTCGGGTCTGTCGCGAGTGCTCCGAATCGCACTTTGGCGGCATGGCAGGCATGAAATGTGCTGCACAAGCCCCTCAATCGTGCTAAAATGCGAGCTTCACGACCAAATGGGCGGGTATCTACCGGCCCTTTTTTTTTGGCTCGTTCGCAATTGCACCCCAAAACAGCACGCAGGAAATACGCGCAGACATGACTTGGCAGCAAACCCTGGAGCAGACCGTCACCGGTCTCGGCTTTGACTTGGTGGACCTGGAGCGGTCCGCGGGTGGTCTGTTGCGCGTCACGATTGACTTGCCCTGGGTCCAGGGTGAGCCCGAGCACTTCATCACAGTGGAAGACTGCGAGAAGGTGACTCGTCAGCTGCAGTATCTGCTTGAGGTTGAGAACGTTGACTACAAGCGCCTGGAAGTGGGGTCGCCCGGTATTGATCGGCCGTTGCGCAACGAAAACGATTTTCTGCGCTTCCTTGGGCAGGTCGTGGATATCACGCTCAAGGAGCCGATCGGGGCGGCGGGCGGCGCTGTGGCAGCCAACCGCAAGAAGTTTCGCGGCACGCTGGAGCGCCCAGAAAGCGGCGAGGGCTGGCAGATCGTCTGGAGCGACGAGCCGCAGCGCAAGCCTGGGCAGCGCATCAGCAAGAAGGCGGCGCCAGCGCCAGTGCACGCTTTGGGTTTCACGCTGGACGAAATCCGCGAAGCCCGGCTGGCACCCATTGTGAATTTCAAGGGGCGCGGCGCGAGCAACGCGGGCGAACCTCAGGTTTGAACTTTATTCAGATAGCAGCAGAGTACGGAAAGGCAGGCGAGTCAAAATGAACCGCGAAATGTTGATGTTGATCGATGCGATCTCCCGCGAGAAGAACGTGGAGCGCGACGTCGTCCTGGGTGCCGTGGAATCGGCGCTCGCCTCTGCCACCAAGAAGCTGCACAAGGGTGAGGTGGACATCCGCGTTGCCATCGACCCCGACAGCGGCGCTTACGAGACCTTCCGCCGTTGGCTCGTCGTGCCCGACGAAGCAGGCCTGCAGAACCCCGATGCCGAGGAGATGTACTCCGACGCCATCGAAGACCACCCTGGCATCCAGGTGGGTGAATACATCGAGAAGCAGATCGAGTCCGTGCCCATCGGTCGCATTGGCGCCATGGCCGCGAAACAGGTGATCCTGCAGCGCATCCGCGACGCCGAGCGCGAAATGCTGCTCAACGACTTCATGTCCCGTGGCGACAAGATCTTTGTGGGCACGGTCAAGCGCCTGGACAAGGGTGATGTGATCGTCGAGAGCGGCCGCGTCGAAGGCCGCCTCAAGCGTGGCGAGATGATCCCGAAGGAAAACTTCCGCTCTGGTGACCGCGTGCGCGCCATGATCATGGAAGTGGATCTGACGCTGCGCGGCGCGCCCATCCTTCTGTCGCGCGCAGCGCCTGAATTCATGATCGAACTCTTCCGCCAGGAAGTGCCCGAGATCGAACAAGGTCTGCTCGAAATCAAAACATGTGCCCGCGACCCTGGTTCCCGCGCCAAGATTGCCGTCCAGTCCTTCGACAAGCGCATCGACCCCATCGGCACCTGCGTCGGCGTGCGCGGCTCCCGCGTGAACGCGGTGACCAATGAACTGGCTGGTGAGCGTGTGGACATCGTTCTGTGGAGCGAAGACCCGGCCCAGTTTGTGATTGGTGCACTGGCTCCTGCCAACGTGCAGTCCATCGTGGTGGACGAAGAGCGCCACGCCATGGACGTGGTGGTGGACGAGGAAAACCTGGCCATCGCCATTGGCCGTGGCGGCCAGAACGTGCGTCTGGCTTCCGACCTGACGGGCTGGAAGATCAACATCATGACCGCCGACGAGTCGGCGCAGAAGCAGGCCGAAGAGGCCAACGTGATCCGCAGCTTGTTCATGTCCAAGCTGGATGTGGACGAAGAAATCGCCGACATCCTGATCGAGGAAGGCTTCACCAGCCTTGAAGAAGTGGCCTATGTGCCGCTGCAGGAAATGCTCGAGATCGAGTCCTTCGACGAAGACACCGTCAACGAGTTGCGTGCCCGTGCCAAGGCTGCGCTGCTGACGATGGAAATCGCCAAGGAAGAAAGTGTTGATGAGGTGTCGCAGGACCTGCGTGACCTCGACGGCCTGACCACCGACCTGATCGCCAAGCTGGCAGAAGGTGGTGTGCACACCCGTGACGAACTGGCCGACCTGGCCACAGATGAATTGACCGCCATCACCGGCCAGACGCCCGAAGAAGCGACGGCCCTGATCATGAAGGCGCGCGAACACTGGTTTACCGGTGACGACGCGAACGCGCAGTCTTGATCACGGAGGCCCAACGGAGAAGAAACTATATGTCTAGCAATACCGTCGCAGAATTCGCCGCTGAACTGAACAAACCCACCTCCATCCTGCTGGAACAGCTGGCTGGTGCGGGTGTGTCCAAAAACTCTCCTGCCGATCCCATTTCGGAGTCGGACAAGCACAAGCTTCTGAGCTACTTGCAGGCCAGCCACGGCACGGCCAGCGCCGAGCGCAAGAAGATCACGCTGACCAAGAAATCGACCACCGAGATCAAGCAGGCCGACGCCACGGGCCGTGCCCGCACGATTCAGGTGGAAGTGCGCAAGAAGCGCACATTCATCAAGCGAGATGACGAACCTTCGGTGCCGTCTGCCGACGAGGATACCGGCCCCGTCGTTTCCGCGGTGGAAGAGGCTGAACTGGCTCGTCGTGAAGAAGAGGCACGCCGTCAGGCTGAACTGCTGCGTCGCCAGGAAGAAGAACTGGCGCAGAAGCGACGCGAGCGCGAAGAACAAGAAGCACGTGCTGCCGAAGCCGAGCGTCAACGCTTGGCTGCCGAGGAACAGGCACGTGCAGAAGCCGAAGCCCGCGCCAAGGCAGAAGCTGCCGCAGCGCCTGTGAAGCAGGTTGAGCCTGTTGCGGCGCCCGCCGAAGATGCTGCGCGTGCAGCAGCAAAAGCAGAAGCAGAACTTCAGGCCAAGCAACGCCTTGAGGTCGAAAAGCAGGCAGAGGCCGAGCGTGCCCGTGACCTGGAAGAGCGCCGCCGCAAGGCGCTGGCTGAAGCCGAAGCTATCCGCGCGATGATGGCCGCGCCCAAGAAGGTGTTGGTGGCCAAGAAGCCGGAAGAGCCGAAACCTGCTGCGGTGGATGCGAAGGCCGGTATCAAGGGCACGCTGCACAAACCAGCGTCGGCTCCCAAGGCTGCACCTGCTGGAGCGCCGGGCGCTGGCGGCAAGAAAGAAGTCAAGTCTGAAAATCTTTCCTCGACCTGGAAAGACGACGCTGGCAAGAAAAAAGAACTCAAGACCCGTGGCGACACCGGCCCGAACAGGGGCGGCAGCAACTGGCGTGCAGGCCCCAAGGGCGGCAACCGCCGTGGTGGCCGCGACGACCGCGATCAATCCTCCAGCTTTGCCGCACCGGCCGAGCAAAAGATCATCGAAGTGCACGTGCCCGAGACCATCACCGTGGCCGAACTGGCTCACAAGATGGCTCTCAAGTCGTCTGAGGTCATCAAGCAGTTGATGAAACTTGGCCAGATGGTCACCATCAACCAGTCGCTCGACCAGGACACCGCAATGATCGTGGTGGAAGAACTTGGTCACAAGGCTGTTGCGGCTGCACTGGATGACCCCGAGGCGTTCACCGAAGAAGAAGTGTCTTCTCAGCAGGCAGAGCTGATGCCGCGTGCGCCCGTGGTCACCGTCATGGGCCACGTGGACCACGGTAAGACTTCTCTGCTTGACTACATCCGCCGCGCCAAGGTGGCGGCTGGTGAGGCAGGCGGTATTACGCAGCACATTGGTGCCTACCACGTTGACACGCCTCGCGGCATGGTCACGTTCCTGGATACCCCGGGTCACGAGGCCTTCACGGCCATGCGTGCCCGTGGTGCGCAGGCCACCGACATTGTCATTCTGGTTTGTGCGGCAGACGACGGCGTGATGCCCCAGACGAAGGAAGCCGTGAAGCACGCGAAAGCGGCTGGCGTGCCCATCGTCGTGGCCATGACCAAGATCGACAAGCCTGATGCCAACCCCGAGCGAGTGAAGAGCGAGCTGGTGGGTGAAGAAGTCGTGCCGGAAGAGTTTGGCGGTGACTCGCCATTCGTCGGTGTGTCTTCCAAGACCGGCCAAGGTGTGGATGAATTGCTGGAGCAGGTGCTGCTGCAGGCAGAAGTGCTGGAACTCAAGGCGCCGGTGGAAGCCATGGCGAAGGGTCTGGTGATTGAAGCCCGTCTGGACAAAGGCCGCGGCGCCGTCGCCACCATTCTGGTGCAGTCGGGTACGCTCAAGGTGGGTGATGTGGTGCTGGCAGGCCAAACCTCTGGCCGTGTACGCGCCATGTTGGACGAGAACGGACGCCCCACCAAGGAAGCTGGTCCTTCGATTCCTGTGGAAATCCAGGGTTTGGCCGAAGTGCCGCAGGCTGGTGACGAGTTCATGGTGATGGCCGACGAGCGCCGTGCCCGTGAAATTGCCACCTACCGCGCCGGCAAGTTCCGTTCGACCAAGCTGGCCAAGCAACAGGCCGCGAAGCTCGAGAACATGTTCTCCGACATGCAGGCGGGCGAGGTCAAGACCCTGCCCATCATCGTCAAGGCCGACGTACAAGGTTCGCAGGAAGCGCTGGCCGCTTCGTTGCTCAAGCTTTCCACCGAAGAGGTGCGTGTGCAGCTGGTCTACGCCGGTGTCGGCGGAATCAGCGAGTCCGACGTGAACCTGGCCATTGCGTCCAAGGCGATCATCATTGGCTTCAACGTCCGCGCTGACGCGGGTGCCCGCAAGCACGCCGAAGCCAACGACGTCGATCTGCATTACTACAACATCATCTACGACGCTGTCGATGAGTTGAAGGCGGCCATGTCCGGCATGTTGGCGCCCGAGAAGCGCGAGGAAGTCATCGGTACCGCCGAGATCCGTCGTGTGTTCGTGGCGTCGAAGATCGGTACGGTGGCGGGTTGCATGATCACCAATGGTCGTGCCACGCGTTCTGCCCACTTCCGCCTGCTGCGCGACAACGTGGTCATCTACACCGGTGAACTTGACTCGCTCAAGCGCGAGAAGGACGATGTGCGCGAGGTCAAGGAAGGCTTCGAGTGCGGTATCAAGCTCAAGAACTACAACGACATCAAAGAAGGTGACGTGCTGGAGCTCTTCGAGATCAAGGAAATCGCACGCACGATCTGAGCGCCGCCATGCCTGCCAAGAAATCATCCACCAATCGCAGCTTCAAGGTCGCTGATCAGATTCAGCGCGACCTGACCGAGCTTATCGCGCGCGAGTTGAAAGACCCGCGCGTGGGCATGGTCACGCTGCAAGCGGTGGAGGTGACGCCAGACTACGCGCACGCCAAGGTGTTCTTCAGCCTGCTCACGGGTGACCCGCAGGAAACAGAGCTTGCCCTGAACCAGGCTGCAGGCTTCCTGCGCAACGGTTTGTTCAAGCGGCTGCACATTCACACTGTGCCGACCTTGCATTTCCATTTCGACCGCAGCGTAGAGCGTGCTGCCGACATGAATGCACTGATTGCCAAGGCCGTGGCGTCTCGCTCCAAGGACTCCGACTGACATGACGGCTGTTCCCCGCGCACGGGTGCAGCGTCGCCCCGTGCATGGGGTGGTGCTGTTGGATAAGCCCGTTGGACTTTCCAGTAACCAGGCCTTGCAAAAGGTCAAGTGGTTGCTGCGCGCTGAAAAAGCGGGTCATACGGGTACGCTGGACCCGTTGGCCACGGGCGTGCTGCCGTTGTGCTTTGGCGCTGCCACCAAGTTCAGCCAGCTGCACCTGGATGCAGACAAGACTTACGAAACCACCTTGCGTCTGGGCGAGAAGACCTCCACTGGGGACGCCGAGGGCGAGGTGACTGAGCGACGTGCCGTGGCCTGCTCGCTGGGGCAGGTGGTGGAAGTGCTGGACCGCTTTACCGGCCCGATCAGCCAGTTGCCGCCCATGCACAGTGCGCTCAAGAAAGACGGCAAGGCACTCTACGAATACGCCCGTGCGGGTGTGGAGGTGGAGCGCGAACCGCGTCAGGTGACCATCCACGAACTTGAAATGCTGGACGCCGATTTGGTGTCGGATGCACCGTCGTTGAGTCTGCGGGTGCATTGCAGCAAAGGCACGTACATACGCACCTTGGGCGAAGACATTGGCGCTGCATTGGGTTGTGGCGCACATCTGTCTGCGCTGCGCAGGGTGGAAACCGGTGGTTTTGGTCTGACGCGTTGCGTCACGCTGGAACAGATCGAAGCTCTTCCCGAAGACCAACGGCTGAACATTCTGCTGCCGGTGGATACCTTGCTGGCCGGACATGCCCGCGTCACGCTGGGCAGCGAAGATGCAGCCCGATTTCTCAGCGGCTTGCGCCGACGTGGTGCCTGGGCCGACGCAGAACACGTAGCCGTCTATGGCGACAAGCCTGCTGCTCTTTTGGGCACTGCGCACGTCAAGGCCGGTGAACTTATACCGGGGCGCCTGTTGAGCCCCATCGAAATTCAACAGATCCTGGAAAGCCAACCATGAGCACTCCCATTCGCAACATCGCCATCATTGCCCACGTTGACCACGGTAAAACCACCATGGTTGACCAATTGCTGCGCCAGTCCGGCACCTTCGCGGAACACGAAAAAGTCGTGGACACCGTGATGGACAACAACGCCATTGAACGCGAGCGTGGCATCACCATTCTGGCCAAGAACTGTGCCGTCAG
>CAMLOF010000143.1 GCA_946481585.1 uncultured Macromonas sp.
GGCAGACCACTTCGCGCTCCGGAATATCCAGGCAATCATGTCGTCGTCCTTAAAAGAACGCGCATGGCCACCGTGACCATGCGCATGCAGCATTTTGCAGGTTATTTGCTGTACTTGGCGATCAGAGCGCGAGCCTCACTGGCCAGCTTCTTGCCATCAATTCCCTTTTTGGCCACTTCCGTCACCCAGTCGCTTTCCACAGAACTGGCGGTGCGCAGCCAGCGCTGCGTTTCAGCAGCGTCCAGCGTCACCAGGTTGTTGCCAGCCTTGGCGGCAATCTCACGCCCGGCCTTGTCGCCTTCGTCCATGGCACGGCCGAACATCGCTGCAGTCTCAATCCCGGAATTGTTGTCGATCACCTTCTTCAGATCGGGGGGCAGCTTGTCGTAGGTGGCCTTGTTCATGCTGAATGCAAAGGCCATGTTGTACAGGCCCTTGTCACCCGCAAAGCTGGTGTGGTTCTTGACCAGCTCGGTCACCTTCAGAGACGGGCCCACTTCCCAGGGAATGGTGGTGCCGTCGATGACACCCTTGGAGAGCGCTTCAGTCACGGCAGGCACGGGCATACCCACCGGAGTTGCACCGAGCTTGACCAGCATGTTGTTGACGATGCGGGTGCCACCGCGAATCTTCATGCCGCGCAGCGTTTCCAGGCCAGTGACTGCCTGCTTGGTGTGGAACAGGCCAGGGCCGTGGGTGTGAATGGCCAGGAGTTTGACGTCCTTGAATTCGTCAGCGGCGAACTTCTCCACGTACTCCCACGCGGCGCGGGAAGTCATTTCGCCTGCGTTGGCGCCAGAGGGAGCGATGAACGGGATTTCAAAGACTTCCGTCTTCACGAAACGGCCCGGGGTGTAGCCCAGAACAGTCCAGGTGATGTCTGCAACACCATCCTTGGCCTGGTCGTACAGCTGTGCGGGGGAACCACCCATCTGCATGGCATGGAACATTTGCACCTTGATTTTGCCGCCGGACTCTTTCTCGACCTTTTGCGCCCAAGGAATGATGGCCTTGGCCGGAATGGTGGCCTGCGGAGGCAGGAACTGGTGCAGACGCAGAGTGACCTGCTGAGCCATGGCACTGCCAGCGACCAGCGTGGCACACACCAGACCGATAGCGTGGAACTTGAGCTGTTTCATGGGGAAGTCTCCTTGGGAATGACAAAAAACAGTTGCATACCTGGCACCACCCCCACAGCCTGCTCCGTTCTTCGAGAGCTAGGCTTTGGCGCCATGTAGTTATTCAATATAACTATATCGGATAACAAAATCTGAAGGGATCAGGGTTTTCCCTGAAAGGTTCACAAGACCCACCCGTCAGAGTGAAACGCCGCCGGACTGTACCCCATACCCGTACGGAGGAGCCATCAAAGGCAGCGCCTAGCTGTTATGCCAATCTGATATGACGAGAGGCAGGTCGCCAGCAGCCCTCAGGGCACGCTGGCGAACCCCAACGTCAGGGTCTGGCGGGCAGCACCGTGCCCCAACATTCGCCAAAACCAATGCGGGCGGCGCCAGCCTTCTCGCACCAGCCACGCAGCACCACGGAGTCCCCATCCTGCAGGAAAGTGCGCGTGTCGCCATCGGGCAGTTGCACAGGCTGCTTACCACCAAGCGTGAGCTCGATCAGCGCACCCGCCTGGTCCAGCGTGGGGCCGGAAAGCGTGCCAGAACCCAGCAGGTCACCCGGCTGCAGGTTGCAACCGTTGATGGTGTGGTGCGTGACCATTTGCGCCACCGTCCAGTAGGCGTGGCGATAGCTGGTGCGGCTGATCTGCACGTCGCCCTGCCCGGCTTCGCGCATGCGGCCGGTCTGCAGGCCCACTTGCAGCTGGATATCAAAGGCGCCGCCGCTGCGGTTGGCCGGAGAGTCCAGGTATGGCAAGGGCTGCGGGTCGCCTTCGGGCCGGGTGAAGGGCACGCGGTACGGCGCCAGCGCCTCCAGCGTGACCACCCAGGGCGAAATGGTGCTGGCAAAGTTCTTGGACAGGAACGGGCCCAGCGGCTGGTATTCCCAGCCCTGAATGTCGCGCGCCGACCAGTCGTTGAGCAGGCAGATGCCGAACACGTGGCTTTCGGCCTCGTTAATGCTCACCGGGTCGCCCAGCGCGTTGCCGGTACCGATGAAGACACCCAGCTCCAGTTCGATGTCCATGCGCTTGCTGGGCGCCAGCACGGGGACATCGGCGTCGGGCGCCTTGATCTGCCCTTTGGGCCGCGCGAAGGCCTGGCCGGACACGGCGATGCTGCTGGCACGGCCGTGGTAGCCAATGGGCACCCACTTGTAGTTGGGCAGCAGCGGGTTGTCCGGGCGGAACTGCTTGCCAATGTTGGTGGCGTGGTGGACCGAGGTGTAGAAGTCGGTGTAGTCACCAATGCGGGCGGGCACATCGTATTCAGCAACGGTCTGCGGCACCAGGCAAGGCTGCAGTGCAGCCTGCGCGGCACTGCCTTCACGCAGCGCGGCCGACAGCGCGTGACGCAACGCAGACCAAGCCTGTTGTCCCTGGGCCATCAGTGCGTTGAGCTTGTCTTGCGCACCCGCCTGTGCAGCTTCTGCGGCCAAACCTTGCAGCACACCGGCACGGGCCACGGCTGCCAGGTCCAGGATCTGGTCGCCAATGGCCACGCCACAGCGCCACGCTTCACCTGCGCCCTTGCGGCGGAACACCGCGAACGGCAGGTTCTGGATGGGAAAGTCGCACCCCGGCTGGTTGGCCGAAGCCACCCAACTGCGCAGAGACGGATCGTGGGTTTCGTTGAGCATTGTCATCCTTTGCAGAGCATCAGCCTCCGCAGAGCCGCCTCAAGGAGGCTGAAGCCCCCTCGGGGGGCAGCGAACAAAGTGAGCGTGGGGGTCGGCTCATCCTAGGCAGCCGTGGCCAGGGTGTTGTCGCGTGCCAGGGCAATGGCTTCGTTCAGCACGTCGCGGTCGCCGATATGGTTGCACAGGATCAGCACCAGCTTGGCCAGCATCATGTCAGCCTGCTCGTCGCTCAGGTCGCGCTGGGCGTTGATGAGGTCGGCGTAGAAAACGTCCTGGTCGGGGATGTTGGGTTCACGGTTGAGTGCCATGGTCTGTCTCACTCTTGTTTATTGCAGCTTGAGGGCGCGGCGCATGGCGGCCTGCACCTGCCCTGCGTCGAACTGGCGCCAACGGGCGGCCACGTGCTGGTCGGGGCGGATCAGGTACACCGTACCGGGCTGGCCATCGTAACGGGCCTTGAGCAGGCCTTTGGTGTCGATGATGTCCTTGCCCACTTCCAGCACCTGGGCGGTGAAGTTGCCCACCGTCACGGGTTGCGCGGGGCCAAAGCTCAGCAGCACAAAGCCCTTGCCCAGTTGCTCCAGCAACCAGGCGCTCTTGCCGTCGCGCTCGATAGGCGCATCAGCACAGTTGGTGCCCGGCAGCATCTTGCCCGCAAACACGGCACTGTCGGGCGTGTTGAGCGACGAACGCAGGTACGGCGTGGGCGTGGACAGGCGGCCGCTGTTGACCAGCGGGCGGGCGAAGGGCTCGGTACGGGCCAGTTCCAGCACCGCGTTGCGCAGGCGCAGCGAGGCGCGGCTCTTGGGCGTGATGAAGTCGGTAGCGCGGGTGGAGTGGCCGATGTTGTCATCCGCCGCGTAGGCGCGCTCTTCGTGGTAGGTGTCGATCAGGGCCACCGGTGCGGCGCCGTCGAGCACGGCCTTGAGCTTCCAGCCCAGGTTGTCGCAGTCTTGCACGCCAGTGTTGGCACCACGCGCGCCGAAGGGCGACACCTGGTGTGCGGCATCACCCGTGAAGATGACGCGGCCGTGGCGGAACTGGTCGATGCGGCGGCAGGCAAACTGGTACACAGACACCCACTCCAGTTCGAACTCCACGTCCTTGCCCAGCATGGCCTGGATGCGCGGGATCACGTTCTCGGGCTTCTTCTCTTCCACGGGGTCGGCGTCCCAGCCCAGCTGGAAGTCGATGCGCCAGACGTCGTCGGCCTCTTTGTGCAGCAGCACGCTCTGGTTGCGGTGGAACGGCGGGTCGAACCAGAACCAACGCTCGGTCGGGAAGCCCGCCTTCATCACCACGTCGGCAATCAAGAAGCGGTCCTGGAAGAACTGGCCGGTGAAGTCGGCACCGATCATGCGGCGCGTGTCGCTGTTGGCGCCGTCGGCGGCAATGATCCACTGCGCTTCCATCTTGAAGATGCCGTCCGGCGTTTCGACGGTGAGCGTAGCGAAGTCGTCAGCCTGCTCGATGGCCAGCACCTTGTGCTTCCAGCGCAGGTCCACCAGCGGGGATTCGTCGCAGGCCTTGACCATGCGCTCTTCCAGGTGGTACTGCTGGTAGTTGATCATGGCCGGCATCTTGTGGTCGGCCTCGGGCAGCAGGTCGAAGGTGTAGGCCAGGTCGTCGCGGAAGAACACCTTGCCCAGTTTCCATTGCACGCCTTTGGCGGCGAACTCTTCGCCCAGGCCCAGGCGGTCCCAGATCTCCAGCGGGCGTTTGGCGTAGCAAACGGCGCGTGAGCCCACGCTGACGGTGTTGTTGTCGTCAAGAATGACCGTGGGCACGCCACGGTAGGCCAGGTCGAGTGCCTGCGTCAGGCCAATGGGGCCCGCGCCAATGATGACCACCGGGTGGCGCTTGATCGCGCCGCTGCGCTGCTCTTCGCTCTGACGGTAGGCGTATTCGGGGTAGGTGTAGGTCTTGAGCATGGTGTGTCCCAACGACGTCCGCTTATTCTTGAATCAGTCCAGTGCCTTGAACTCGTGCTCGTGCATCCAGGCGGCGTGCTTGGGTGCGCGCTTGGTCTGCGCCCATTCGTTGAGCATGTCCCACTTCACTTCGTCGAGTTTCTTGTACATCTCGGGCGTGCCCACGTCGGCAGCCAGTTCCAGGCGGTGGCCGTTGGGGTCGAAGAAGTAGATGCTCTTGAAGATGGTGTGGTCAGTCGGGCCCACCACGTCAATGCCGTCAGCCTGCAGCTTGGCCTTGGTGGCTTCCAGCGTGGCCATGCTGTCCACCTTGAAGGCGATGTGCTGCACCCAGTTGGGGGTGTTGGTGTCGCGGCCCATCTCGGCGGCGTTGGGCAGCTCGAAGAAGGCCAGCACGTTGCCCTGCCCTGCGTCCAGGAACACGTGCATGTAAGGGTCCGGCGCCTTGGTGGAAGGCACCTGGTCTTCGGCAATGGCCAGCACGAAGTCCATGTTCAGGTGCTTTACATACCACTCAACGGTTTCTTTGGCGTCTTTGCAGCGGTAGGCAACGTGGTGAATGCGGTCGAGTTTCATGGTCTTGTCTCCTATTGATCAACCTTCAAGGGCCAGCCACATCTGGCGGTCGCGCTCGGCGGTCCAGATGCGGGGGTCGGGGAACTGCGTGGCCTCGTCGTAGGCGCGGGTCACGTCAAACGGCATGCAGTGGTTGAAGATCACCCACTCGCCATACTTGGGCTGCAGCTTGGCAAAGGTCTCTTCATAGACCTTGCGCAGGTCGCGCCCGGCGTCGGCGCCGGCTTTCACGCTGGCCCACACGTCGCTGATGAAGGAACGCGTGACTTCCAGCCCCTTTTGCACCTGCGCTTCACCGCGCAGCGCCGGGCCACGGCCGGGCACCAGGGCCAGCGGGTTGAGCTTGGCAATGTTGTCCAGCGTGTTGGGCCAGTCCTGGAAGTAGGCGTCACCGGCGTAGGGGGTGGCGTCGAATTCGACCAGGTCGCCCGACAGCAGGGTCTTCTCGCCGGGCAGCCACACCACGGTGTCGCCCTTGGTGTGGCCACGGCCCAGTTGCAGCAGTTGCACTTCCAGCTTGCCCAGCCACAGGGTCATCTTGCCGGTGAAGGTCATGGTCGGCCAGGTCAGTCCTTCGGGCACGGTCTCCAGGTTGCGGAACAGGCGCGGGAAGCGGCCGATCTCGCTGGCCTTGTCCTGCTCGCCGCGCTCGACGATGAGGTCGTAGGTGTCCTGGCTGGCCAGGATCTGCTGCGGCTGGTAGGCGCTGGCGCCCAGCACGCGCACGGCGTGGTAGTGGGTGAGCACCACGTACTTGATGGGCTTGTCGGTGACTTCGCGGATGCGGCGGATCACGTCGGCGGCCATGGCGGGCGTGGCCTGGGTGTCGGCCACCAGCACGGCGTCGTCGCCAATGATGATGCCGGTGTTCGGGTCGCCTTCGGCCGTGTAGGCCCAGGCGTGTTCAGAGATCTGTTCGAAGGTGACCTTCTTTTCTTCAAGGTCGGCAGCAGAGGCGAACGTCTTGGTGCTCATGGGGTGAAACTCCTGAAAATTCGTTCATAGCAAATACGTTTGCTATAGATCAATAGCCGCGATGTTAGCGACAAAGTTCGATATTGACAAACACATTCGTTTAGGTGAAAACCCTAAGCGTGTGCCGCAGCCCGCTGGCACAGAGGGACAATCTACGCATGAACACCAGCAAGCACAACCCGCCGGGCGAGGCGGCGGAAGAACAGGAAGAGCGCACGTCGCGCGGCATACAGAGCGTGGAAGTGGGAGGCCAGTTGCTGAAAGCCCTGGCCCACACCGGCCGCCGCATGGCCCTGAAAGACCTGGCCCGCGAGGCCGACATGACACCCGCCAAGGCCCACCCCTACCTGGTGAGCTTTGGCAAGCTGGGCCTGATCGAGCAAGACACCGTGAGCGGCCACTACGGGCTAGGCCCGCTGGCCATGCAACTGGGGTTGATCAGCCTGCAGCAGGTGGACCCCGTGCGCCTGGCCATAGCCGAGCTGCCGGGGCTGGCGCAGCGCGTGGGCTGCACGGTGTCAGCTGCCGTTTGGGGCGCTCAAGGACCCGTCATCATCCGCGTGGAAGAAGGCCCCACGCCCGTGCACGTGGCCATGCGACACGGCATACCAGCGTCTTTACGGCACACGGGAACGGGCAAGATTTTTGCGGCCTACCACGCAAGGCCAGAGGTGGCAGCCGCACTGGAACGCGAAGGCTTGGCAGGAGAATTGGACCAACCAGCCTTCGCCGCCGAACTGGAGGAAATCCGCCAGTCAGGCATTACCCAGGTACGCGATGAACTGCTGCCCGGCATCAGCGCCATGGCTGTGCCGGTTTTTGACGGCTTTGGCCGGCTGGTGCTGGCGATTGCCGCCATTGGCCCCAGCAAGATGCTGGACCTGCGCACCAGCGGGCCGCAGGCCAAGGCCCTGCGCGACGTGGCGGCCGGCCTGTCGCAACGGCTGGGAGCGGCTGCACCGTAATAAAGAAGCGGCCGCCCTGGCCGCCTCGGTCATTTGCAGACGCAGCTATACGCGCCCTGTCACTTTTGCGACAAGACCTCTGCCAACTGACGTTGTGCACTCGCAGGCGTCATCTTGGGATCATTGAAGAAATCGGCGACAACATCGATCCACCCCTGGGACATCTGCGAGGGCATCGTCATTGATTGAGCAGAAACCTGCCCGCCTTTGCGAGACATCAAATCGAGGCCGATTTTTCCGCAGGAATCGAGATGCTTGCGCTGAATGTCGGTACGCACAGGGATTGAACCCTTGATGCGGTTGAAGGCGAGCTGGTTGTCAGTGTTCATGACCTGTCGCGCAAAGAGAAGCTGGGACCGCCGATCCTGATCGTTGTTCGTGACGGGGAAGGCAAAGGCATCCACCACCACGAAATAGACGGATTCAGTCCCTGGCGCCAAGGTGCAACGGAAATCCTTGTCTACGGCCAGACCGGCCTCGGTCATCTCGCCTTTTGCCCAGTCTCCCATGAACTGCAT
>CAMLOF010000144.1 GCA_946481585.1 uncultured Macromonas sp.
CTGGTCGCTGCCCAGCGTGCCGCCGGGGAACAGGTTGACCTTGATCTTGCCGCCGCTCTTGGCTTCCACCACTTCCTTGAACTTTTCCATGCCCATGACGATGGGATGGCCCTTGGGGTTCTGGGTGGCGAACTTGATGGTCTTGTCTTGCGCGGAGGCCACGCCCACGGCGGCCAGGGCCGCGACAGCCAGAACGGATTTGACGAACAAACGCTTCATGTGTGTGTCTCCAGGAGTCGGTGGGTGCGCGTTGAGAGAGGTGGCCACCGGCGCGGCGCAACCTGCGCGCCGGTGGCTCGGGTAAGGTGTCAGTAGAACCAGCGGGCCGGAACCATGACGATTTCGGGGAAGGCGATCATCAGGAACATGACCGCGAACTGCGCCAGCATGAAGGGCATGACGCCGCGCGTGACTTCGTCCATGGGCACCTTGCCCACGCCAGCCACGGTGTTGAGCACCGTGCCCACGGGCGGGGTGATGAGGCCGATGGCGTTGTTGATCATGAACACCACGCCGAAGTAGACCGGGTCGATGCCGGCGGCCTTGACGACGGGCATGAGCACGGGCGTGAGCAGCAGGATGGTGGGCGTCATGTCCAACGCCGTGCCCACGATCATCACCAGAATCATGATGGCCAGCATCAGCAGCTTGGGGCTGTCCAGCACCGGCTGCAGCAGCTCGATGACCTGCTGGGGCAGGTTGGCCACGGTGATGAGCCAGGCCGACACCATGGCCGCGGCCACCAGGAACATCACCACCGCGCTGGTCTTGGCGGCCGAGACGAACAGCGGCAAAAGGTGGCGCAGCTTGATCTCGCGGTACACGAAGAGGGAGATGGCCAGTGCGTAAACGGCGGCCACCACGGCGGCTTCGGTGGGGGTGAAGACACCGAACTTCAGGCCGAACACCACGATGAAGGGCAGCACCAGGGCCCAGGTGGCGTCGCGCATGGCCTTGAGGATTTCGGCGCGCGACTTGCGCGGCGGCACGCTCACCTGCTCACGCCGTGCCAGCCACCACCAGGTGAGCCACAGCGAGGCGCCCAGCAGAATGCCCGGCACGATACCCGCGAGGAAGAGCTTGGAGATGGAGACGTTGCCTGCCACGCCGAACACCACGAAGCCGATGCTGGGCGGGATGACCGGAGCGATGATGCCTGCCGAGGCGATCAAACCTGCCGAGCGCGCCTTGTCGTGACCGGCGGCCACCATCATGGGCAGCAGCAGCGAGGCCAGTGCGGCGGCGTCGGCCACGGCCGAGCCCGACAGCGCCGCCATGATGCACGCCGCCACGATGGTGACGTAGCCCAGGCCGCCCTTGATGTGGCCGACCAGCGCCATGGCGAAGTTCACGATCCGCCGCGACAGGCCGCCTGCGTTCATGATTTCGCCTGCCAGCATGAAGAAGGGCACCGCCAGCAGCGGGAA
This sequence comes from uncultured Macromonas sp., assembly GCA_946481585.1. The sequence continues at coordinate 1,428 of CAMLOF010000144.1, forward strand.
GCTGTTGGCGCCTTCCAGCAGGTTCTGCGCCAGGATCTGCGCGTCGAACATGTCCAGGTGCCACATCAGGGCCACGCCGCACAGCAGCAGCGAAAACGCGATGGGTATGCCCAGCGCCATGGCCCCGAGCAGAGAGAAGAGAAAAACGGTGATCGTCATGGCTGACCTGCTCAGTCCTTGCGGGGGGTGTCGTGGGGGGATTCCTCGGATTCCTGGAACATCTGCAGGTCTTCGTCACGGGTCTGCCCGGTGATGAGCTGCACGAAGTCGGCGAGGATGATCAGGCCACCCAGCACGGCAAATGCCATGCCAGGCATGTAGACGAAGCTCATGGAGACTTCCATCACGGCGCTGGTGCTTTCCCAGTTGATCTTGACCTGCTCGTAAGAGCCGCTCCAGATCAGCCAGCACACCGCCAGCATGGCCAGCTGGGCAATGCCTAGGCAGACCTTCTTGCCCGCGGGGGGAAGGCGCCCAACCAGCATGTCGGTGCCCAGGTGGCCGTGTTCGCGCAACGCCGCCACGGCACCCAGGAAGGTCACCCACACGAAAAGCCAGCGGGAAAGCTCTTCTGACAGCGTGATGCCAGAGTTGAACCCGTAGCGCAACACAACGTTGCCAAATACCAGTACGACCATGACCGCCAGCGCCGCGGCGATCAGCCATTCCAGGGCGCGGCAGTACGCGCCTATCCATTTACGGACCATCGGAATCTCCTTTGCCGGTATTTTTGTACGAACTGGTTAGTTTTTTTATAGGGGTAAACCACTACCCGTGTGTTTTGGCTGTTTTCTGGCGTGGGGGGCGCCTGGGCGCCAGGGTCAGGCGCGGTCGGCGCGCATGTAGCGCACGATCATCTCGACCACGTTGTCGCGGCGCTGTGCCACGGCCTCGGGCGTGAGGCCGTCACATTTGAAGATGAGGTCGAACGTGTGGCGGTTAGAGACGTTGAAGAACGCCAGCGCCGAAATGGAGGCGTGCAGGTCCAGCGGGTCCAGCCCCGGGCGGAAGACACCTTGGGAAACGCCACGGTCGTACAGTTGGCGGATGGCCGAGATCGCGGGAACGTTGAGTTCCTGGATGAAGCGGCTTTGTGCCAGGTACTGCCCCCGGTTGATGTTTTCAGACATCACGAGGCGGATGTAGGGCTCGTTGCTGCGGTGGTGGTCGAAGGTGTAGGCCACCAGTTTGCGCAAGGCTTCTTCGGGGGGCAGGTCTTCCAGGTGCAGGGCGGCTTCGTTCTGGCGCATGCGGCGGTACGACTCTTCCAGCACGGCCAGATACAGGCCCTCTTTGCTGCCGAAGTAGTAGTAGATCATGCGCTTGCTGGTGTGCGTGGCTTCGGCGATCTCGTCGATGCGTGCCCCGGCCAGCCCCTTCTCGCCGAACTCCGCCGTGGCCACTTCCAGAATGTTGGCCATCGTGCGCTCAGGGTCGTTGGTGCGGGGGGTATCCCTTGGCACCTTCGTCTTGCGCGCAGGGCGGGCCGCTCTGGAATGTACGGTTTCGTTCATTCCGGAAGTATAGGCGCCATCCCCCCGTGCCAAAGGGTATGCACTTGATGCTAAGGTGGGGCATTAGGACAAGACCAATGGGCGAACGCCCGAGGAGAAACAGGTATGGCGTTACAAGGCAAGGCCGCACTGGCCATGTGGTGGGACATGGCGCTGGAGCAGCGTGAGGAGTTTGAACACTGGCACAGCCACGAGCACTTCCCCGAACGCCTGGGTGTGGAAGGCTTCATGCGCGCGTCGCGCTGGCTGGCGGCCGACGGTGGTGAACGCGTGTTCGTGCTGTATGAACTCCAAGACCATTCGGTGTTGTCTTCACCGGCCTACCAGGCCAGGTTGAATGCGCCCACACCTTGGTCAACCAAAATGATGCCGCACCACCGCAACATGAACCGCGCGCAGTGTCGTGTGCTGGCGTCTGCGGGCGGCGTGGTGGCGGGCCATGTGTTGACGCTGCGCTTCAGCCCCGCCGATGTGCCCGAGGCAGCGCTGGCGCAGGCCTGGGCCGACTTGGCCAAAGAGGTGGCGGGCTCGCCCGGCATGGCGGGCCTGCACCTGCTGCGCCACGATGCACCCCAGATGGCGCAGACCACGGAGCAGCGCATTCGCGGTGGCGACCAGGCACCGGATTGCATTGCCGTGGTCAGTGCTTTTGCATCGAGCGGACTGGACCGCTTCGAGGCGCGCGTGAAAGACCCTACTCAGGCCTCTACGCTGGGCCTGGGCGGCGCAGTGACAGGTGTGGCCGGGGAGCGCTACCGCCTGTCGTACTCGGCCATTGCCAAGGACGTGGCGGGCGTCACCCCGGTTTGAAGCCCAGCCGTGTGGAGGCCACTCAGGCGCTGACCGCCGATGTGGCCGTGAAGTGCTCTGCTTCCATTACACGCAGGTCGGCTGCCACCAGCGGGCGGAAGTCCATCTGGTCGAGCACGTCGCGCTGCAGGTCAATGCCGGGGGCAATCTCGAACAGCTCCACCCCCTGCGGCGTGAGGCGGAAGCTGGCGCGTTCGGTCAGGTAGAGCACCTGCTGCCCGCGCACCAGGCCCTGCGGGCCGCTGAAGGTGATCTGGTCCACCTTCTTCACGAGCTTGCGAACGCCGCCTTGCTGAAGCACGCGCATCTGGCCGTCGCCGGTTTGCAGCTTCACGCCCTTGGCGGCCAGCGTGCCGCAGAACACCACCTTGCGCGCGTTCTGCGCGATGTCGATGAAGCCGCCGGGGCCCACGGTCACACCGCCCAGGCGTGAGACGTTGACGCTGCCTTCTTCGTCGAACTCGCCGAAGCCGAGGAAGGCAATGTCCAGCCCGCCGCCGCCGTAGAAGTCGAACTGCGTGGCGGCGTCCAGCATGGCCGTGGCGTTGCGCGCGTAGCCGAAGAGCACGCCGTCCATCAGCGTGCCGCCGTAGGTGCCGTGTTCAATGGTCTGGTAGATGCGGTGCTGCTCGTTGCGCGCGGCAATCAGCTTGGCCACGGCGTCGGGCACGCCCACGCCGTAGTTGATGACCGGGCGCGCCTTGCCGGTGTTGAACAGCTCCACGGCGGCGCGGCGGGCCACGGCCTGCCGTTCGCTGAAGGCTTCCTGTGAGGCGGCCAGTTCGCGCGCGTGGTCTTCGGCTTCGCTGGCGTGTCGGGCGTCGCCGGTGAGTTCGCCGCTGAAGGCCGGGTCGAAGGGGATGGCGTAGCTGGTCTGCTGGTACGGGTCCACCACGATGGCATCTACCCAGGCCGAGGGAATGCGTACCTCGCGCGCCTTGAGTGCGCCCTTGGGCAGGCGTTCCTTGACCTGCACGATCACCTTGCCGCCGCTGTTGCGCGCGGCCAGCGCGAGCGATTGGGCGTCGAGGTTGGCGGCCTCGTGTTCGAAGCTGATGTTGCCGTCTTCATCGGCGGCGCTGGCACGCACGATGGCCACGTGGATGGGGAAGGGTTTGTAGCGCAGGTATTCGTGCCCGTCGATGTGGATGACCTCGGCCAGGTCGTCCTTGGCGGCGTCGTTCATGCGGCCGCCGCCGAAGCGCGGGTCGCACACGGTGCCCAGGCCGACGTGGCTGATGAGGCCGGGCCGGCCTGCGCCGATCTCGCGCATCAACTGGCTGCTCACCCCGCCGGGCAGGATGTAGGCCTCGATCTTGTTGTCCAGCGCCAGTTGCTGCATGGCGGGTGACCACACCCAGTGCCCTCCGATGACGCGTTTGACCAGCCCTTCATGGGCGAAGCAGTTCATGCCCTTGGTCTTCTTGTCGCCAATGCCCAGTGCGTGCATGACGGTGAGGTTGCGCGGCTGCTGCGTGGCCAGGTAGCGGGCCTGCACGGCCTCGAACAGGTAGGTGGCTTCCATCAGGCCGCCACCGCCGCCCATCAGGCCCACGGTGTCGCCGTCCTGGATGAGTTGTGCCGCCTCGGCGGCCGTCATGAATTTGCTGTCACTCATGGCTGGCTCCGTTCAACGGTGCACGTCGAAGAGGGCTGCGCCCTTCTTCATTGCGCTCTTGGCGATCACGCCACGGTGGATTTCGCTGGTGCCGTCGAAGATGCGGTAGATGCGCGAGTCGCGGTAGTAGCGCTCGATGGGCAGTTCCTTGCAGAAGCCCATGCCGCCGAACACCTGCACGGCGCGGTCCACCACGCGGCCCAGCGTCTCGGCGGCGTGCACCTTGACCATGGCGATCTGCTCGCGTGCGTCCAGGCCTTGGTCCAGCATCCACGCGGCGTGATAGACCATCCAGCGCGCAGCGTTGATCTCTATCACGCTGTCGGCCAGCATCTGCTGCACCATCTGGAAGTCGCCAATGCGCTGGCCGAACTGCTTGCGGTCGTTGGCGTAGGCGACCATCATTTCGCACACGTGGCTGGCCTTGCCCACGGCGCGTGCGCCCACCTGCGCCAGGCGCACCACGTTGAGCGCACCCATGGCCAGCTTGAAGCCCTGGCCCTGTTCGCCCAGCAGGGCGGCGTCTTCCAGTTCCACGTTGTCGAAGAACAGCTCCAGGTGGGGCGTGCCGCGCAGGCCCATCATCTTCTGGTCCTTGCCCACGGTGAAGCCGGGCAGGCCCTTGTCCACCATGAACATGCTGATTTCTTTTTCACCCGTGCGTGCGGAGACGAGGAAGAAGTCGCTCCACTCGCCGTCGCTGATGAAGTGCTTGCTGCCGTTGAGCACCCAACCGTTGGCGGTCTTGCGCGCGGTGGTCTTGATGCCCGCAGCGTCGGAGCCCGCGCCGGATTCGGTGATGGTGATGGCGCAGGTGCGCTTGCCTTCCACGGCGGGCTTGAGCCAGCGCTCCACCTGTTCGCCCTTGCAGTGCAGCAGGGGCTCGTAAACGTTGCCGAAGGCGCGGCGGATGAGGATGTCGGTGGTGTGGCCGAACTGCTCTTCACACAGGATGCGGTCCATGTTGGACAGGCCGCCGCCACCCAGCTCGGCGGGCATGTTCATGGCGTACAGGCCGAGCGACTTGGCCTTGTCGTGGATGGCCTGGGCCTTGACGGGGTCCAGGAACCCTTTGTCCTCGATCTCGTCTTCCAGTGGCTTGAGTTCTTCGGCAATGAAACGGCGCACCGTCTCGATCATCATCTTCTGTTCGTCGTTCAGGGAAAAGTCCATGGTGTTCTCGCTTGGCAAATGGGGTTGAATGGGCGCGCGGACGCATGCCGCCCGCGCTGCTGCAGGGTGCTTGTGTGCTGGAAGCGGCGCCGCCGGGTAGGGGCGCTGCTTGGGCGCTAGGCGCTGCTGAACCAGCGCGCGCCAAAGAAGAAGGGCAGGCGCGAAAGGGTGTCGAAGCGCACGAGCATGTTGGTCACCCTTGCAGGTACGGGCGGCTAGCGGCCAGGCAGGTGGCGGCCCACTCGTCCACGCTCTGGGTTTTTTCGCGTTCCAGGTGCACCACTTCCACGCTGATGGGCAGGTCGGCGGGCAGGGCCTGGAACAGTCCGTGCAGGTCGATGTTGCCTTCGCCCGGCAGCAGCCGTTCGCAGCGGGCGGTGTGGATCATCTGCTCGGTGGTGAAGTGTGTGCCAGCCTCGGCATCGCAGATCTGGGCGTAGTGCAGCAGTTCGCGTGGGATGGCGCGGATGTCGTCGAGCGTGGTGTGCGAGCGGCCGAAGTGCAGCGCGTCTACCAGGATGCCTGCGTTGGCCGGGGTGCCTGCATTGCGCACGATGCGCAGGGCGGACTGGGCGTTGGGCACGGCGGTCCAGGGCATGAATTCCAGGTCGGCTGTCATGCCGTAGGGGGCCATCACTTCGCACAGGCGGGCGTAGTTGGCGGTGAGGCGGGCTTCGTCGGTGTCGTCACCGGCCACGAGGATGGCCTTGGCCTTGAGCGCGGCGCCTGCGTCGTAGAGGGCGTCCCAGGTGTGGGGGGTGAAGTCGGCGCCAATGCGGATGATTTCCAGGTCGAACACGCCCACACCGGTGTCGCGTTGCACGGCCAGGGTTTCGCGCAGCACGTCAGGCTGGCCCAGCAGGTGTTGCTGCGGTGCGCCGGGCGCGTTGGGCCACAGGCGCAGGCCGACGAAGCCGTAGCCTTGGCGTGCGGCCACGGCGATGGCTTCTGCGGGTGTGCAGCGGTGGGAGCTCAGGTAGGCCAGGGATAGGGCTCGGGTGTCGTCCTGCTTTGTCATGGTTGTCCTTGTTCTATGCGGGTTGGCGGGCCGAGGCTTGTTTCGTGCCCAGGTGTTTGGGGGCCAAGGCGTGTGCGCCCAGGGGCTGGCGCTTCAACGAGGTGGCCGGTGCTGTGCACCGGCTCCCCTGCGATGCTCGATGCCGTGGCCACGCGGCGGAACTCG
>CAMLOF010000145.1 GCA_946481585.1 uncultured Macromonas sp.
CAGCATGTCAGAGGCTTCAATGCCTTTCCAGCCAGCAATGGAAGAGCCGTCGAATGCCTGGCCTTCGTCGAACTTGTTCTCGTCGAACTGCGACACGGGAATGGTAATGTGCTGCCACTTGCCACGGGTGTCGGTGAAGCGGAAATCGACGAACTTGACGTCGTTGTCCTTCACCAAATTCATCACGTCTGCGACGGTCTTGGCCATCAGAAATCTCCTGGTCGGATGGGTAAAAAAACTTGACCGCGTTGTTGAAGCAGCATCCATGCCAGCTTCGTCGGGCCGGTGTTCGCACCAAGGCGGTACGGCACACGCCGCTATTGTGCCCGGTTTGAGCGCCCTGTTTGCGTGCCGGAATGGACGCTACATCACATTACACAGCCAAGGCAACGGAACCAATGCACCAATATAGATCAAATATGCACCACTAAAGTGCAATCATGAACGCACCAATTCGGGGCCGAGTTTTGCCTCCGCTGCAATCAAGCCCTGCTTGAGTTCTGCATAAGCGGGTGCCGTCAATGCCACCTCGCCCTTCACTCCCAGCTCAATGTGCCGCCCCCACTGTGGGTGGTCCACGCTCGGCAGACTGAAAACCTTGACGCCGGGGTGCTTCGCCTCAATGGCCTCCATCAGTGGCGTCAAGGCCGCCTCCATGGCTCCGAAAACAATCACCGAACGCTCCTCGCGCGCCACGCGACTGAACAGGTGCGCGTACCGCTGCTCCAGCACCCACTCGATCATGGGCCATGCCATGACCGGAAACCCCGGCACAAAATGCACGGCACCACCGCCCGGCCCATGGCAAGTAAACCCAGGGATCTTGTTGTAGGGGTTGGGAATGATGCTCGCCCCCACCGGAAAGACACCCATGTTGAGCCGGTGAACGTTGTCGTCACGGTCGGGCTCGTAGGGCACGCCCTGCTCACGCGCCACGTCCCGCATGCGCTCCTGGATCAAGACCTTGGCCTCAGGGTGCAGCGCCAGCTCCACCCCCAGCGCCGCTGCCGCACATTGCCGGGTGTGGTCGTCCGGTGTTGCGCCAATGCCGCCGCAAGAGAACACCACATCAGCACTGGCAAACGCGTCCCGCAATGCATTTGTGATGGAGGGACGATCGTCCCCCACGTAGCGCGCCCAGGAAAGCGCCAAGCCACGTGAGCCCAGCAACTCAATGACCTTGGGCATGTGCTTGTCGGCACGTTTGCCCGAAAGAATTTCGTCACCAACGATGATGAGCCCGATCGCGGGCATGGTCGAATTGCTCATGGAATATCTCGGGCCTCCACGTCGATCACATCCGACGCGAGGCGGTTTTTGTCACTGGAAGACGGAAACACGGGTTCGGCGGGTGGAGGGGCATCCGCAACCGGGGCGTTTGCCGCACCACGCGATGTTTCAAGCGCGGCCAGCAGGTAGTGCGTGAACCAGAGGGAAGCGAAGGCGAACACCAGCGCGTAGATCCAGATGGCCAGCGGTACCAGCAAAGGCGCCAGCGCAATGAACATGGCCCCCGACGCCCAAAGCAGGCTGGGTGCCGCGCCCAGAAAGCCAGACAGCACCCCCATGGCCAGCAGCGGCATGCGGTGCGCAACCATGATCTGCTCGCGCTCCTCGCGGCTGGCATGCTCGGCCAGGGCATCAAAAGCAAAAACGCGGTAAGTCAGCCATCCCCAGATCAGCGGCGGCAGCACCAGCACCAGGGGCGGTATCAGCCACAGAGGCATCGACACCAACAGCATCAGCACAGCCAGCGCGGTGGACCACAGAGACCACCCCGCGCTCGCCCAAAAAGAGCCACCGCGCCTGCGCTCCAGCGCGGCAAAGCGCCGCTGCGCCACCAGCTCCACAATCGCGGGCGTCATCAACAACGCCACCAAAAGCAGTGCCAGCAAAACGATGATGGGGGTGGCTACCACCAGCACCACCAGCGGCGCCAATACCCCGCCCAGGCTGCCTATGCCAACCGACTCCAGCCAGCGCAGCGCGAACGTGATCAATTCCTGCGTCTCGATCCACTGCAGGACGCCTGCCACGGCCCCGTCCCAGAAGAAGTAGCCGAGCGCGAAGGAAGCCGCCACCATCAACACCAGGGGCAAGATCGACAGGGCAATGACGCGCGGGTGCAGACAATAAGCCACCGCACGCCAGAATGAACCAATGAGCAGACGCATGACGCCAAGAATACAACGAACACGTTGCCCTGCCGCTAACATGCCTGCCATGTCCGACGCCAGCCACAACAACCTGCCTCCCACAACGTCAGTCGTTATCGAAGGCGTGCAGCTGGAGGTGCTGCACATCCCTGCGCCTTCCGACGCCCCACGCCGGGCGCCGCTCTTGTTTCTGCATGAAGGGCTTGGCTCGGTCTCGCTTTGGGGCACGCGCCATCGCTATTGGCCTCAAGAACTGTGTGCACGCACGGGCCGCCCAGGCCTCGTGTATTCCCGCCGGGGGTACGGCCGGTCCGACGCCATCCCCAACGTCCGGGGCGCAGCAGGGCACAGCGGCTTCTGGCGCACAGGGCGTCACGCTGCCGACTACATGCATGTCGAAGCCTTTGAGGTGCTGCCTCGCTTGCTGGCAGCCTGCGGCGTGGAAAGGCCCGTGCTTGTCGGGCACTCCGACGGCGCCACCATCGCGCTGCTGCACGCAAGCCGCCACCCCGTCAAGGCCTGCATTGCCATGGCCCCGCACGTCTTTGTAGAAGAGGTCGCGTTGCGCTCCATTGCACAGGCGCGCGATGCCTACCTGCAACACGGCCTGCGCGACCGTCTCTCGCGCCACCACCAGGACGTGGACTGTGCCTTCTGGCAATGGAACGACGTGTGGCTTTCAGACGCGTTCCGCAGCTTCGACATGCGTACAGACTGCCGACGCATTCGCTCACCGCTGATGTTGGTTCAGGGCAAAGACGACGAATACGGCACCCTGGCCCAATTGGACGAAATCGAAGCCGCAGCACCCCAGGCCGAGCGTCTGGAGCTAGATGCATGCGGCCACAGCCCTCACCGCGACCAACCCGAAGCGCTCACCCACGGTCTGGAGGCCTTCCTGCGCGACCTGCCTTGAACCTGGCTGCCTGGCTGGAGGTCAGGCCTTGGTCACCAGCGCAGCAACCTGCTGCTGCGTCAGCCAGCGCCACTCACCGGGCTTGAGGTCATCGGGCAGCTCCACCGGCCCGATCTGGCTGCGATGCAACGCCTCCACCCGGTTGCTCACGGCTGCCACCATCCGCTTGACCTGGTGGTATTTGCCTTCGGTCAGGGTCAGCTGCAGCAGATGGCTGTCCAGCGCACGTGCAGAGGTGGCTCGAACCGGTTTGGGATCGTCGTCCAGCACCACGCCGTCCAGCAGCCGCTGGATCTGGGCATCCGATAAAGGGTGCTTGCACGTCGCCAGATAGACCTTGGGCACATGGTGCCTTGGGGATGACAAGCGGTGAATGAACTTGCCGTCGTCCGACAGCAGGAGCAGACCCGTGGTGTCCTGATCCAACCGGCCAACTGCCTGAACTCCGCTGGCCGCCCCCGAAGGCCGGGCGCGCAGGGGCGCAGGCAGCAAGGTGTAAATGCTCGGCCAGGCGCTGGGCTTCTGCGAGCACTCGTACGCGGCAGGCTTGTTCAGCATCAGGTAGGCGTGCTGTTGGTATTCCCAGCGCTGCCCCTGTACGTGGAAGATCAGCCCTTCGGGCTCAAACAACGCAGACGGCTCAGGACAAGGCTGGGCCGGGTCCCCAACGCTCACCAGACCCTGCTGTATCAGCCCACAGCACACTCGGCGGGTGCCAAAACCTTGCGAATAAAGGATGTCTTGCAGTGGTGTCATGGCTCAGACCAGGGCGGCCTTTTTCCAGGCAGCCTGCGCAGCCGCCGAGTCACCACGTTCTTCGGCCAACCGCGCCAGGCTGCACCAGGTGCGCCGAGCCAGTTCTGCATTCTTCAGGCCATGGCTGGCCTGGGTAAGCAGCGCGGAGGCCTTGCCCCACAACTCCCGTTGCATGAAGGCTTGGCCGGCCAGGTATTGCAGACCGAGATCAGCCGGGTGTTCCCGCTGGGCACGCTCGATGCGCGCCAGCCAGGAGGCATCCAGCGTGGGCAGAGCTGCCTCCAGCCGAAGCACGAAGCGTCGACGTGCGTCGTCATCCAGTCGGCCATATGCATCCCAGACACGCTGCAAGGCGTCATCCAGCATACGTCTCACGTCGCCCCCGGCATCGCTGCGCACATCGTCGTCCAATGCATCCCATCGGTCCAGCACGGCCAAGGACAGCTCAGGCGTCGCCTGCTCGCTGCTGTCCAGCGCCTGCCAGACCTTCAACAACTGGGCGCTGTCATGGCTGTCACGCAGCGCGTCCAGCACCAGGCCCCGCCGCAAGCTCTGCGCCACACCAGACGAAAACGCCCTGTGCTTGGCCAACAGACGCACCATGTCCAGCGCGCCATGCGTGTCTTGCGTCAACCTCGCCAGCTTCAGCTTCAGGCGCACTGCCTGTATTCGACGCGATGCACCCTGCGGCAACTCGCTCAACCAGCGCGCAGCCTGCGCAGCCTCGCGTGCATCCACCGCCCAACCGGCTGCGCGCAGCAAGGCGCCCTCACGCGCAGGGCCAGAAGCACGGGCAGCATCACCCTCCACGGCACCCCGCAGATGAACGTCTCGAGCATTCAAGTTGCCCACGGAATGGGCACTCTCAGCTGCCAGCAAACGGGCCAGCACCAACACCTGGTCGTGGTGGACAAAGGTGTCGGCATGCTGGTGCTGCAACAAGTCAATGGCACGCTCTGCCGCAGACTGCGCCCGCACGAATCGCCCAGACAGCTGGTAAGCCAATGCATCAAGCACATTGGTGTAGATCGCCCGCTCCGTCTGGTGCGCGCGCCAGCGGTGCGCCTGCTCTGGAAGCCGCCGCAAAACAGACAAGCCGCGCATTGCCCCGTAAAGAAGGGCAAAGCCAAACACCAGCACAAAAAGCACCAGGTTGAACGAAACGTCCACCCGGTAAGGGTGCCAGAACAGTGTGACAGAGGCCTGGTTGTCGCCCATCAACATGGCCAAGGCCACGGCGACTGCGGCCAGGAACAGGAACCAGAAGACGCTTCTCATGCGGCCCCCTCAGCGGCCGCTGGCAGCAGCGGCCAGCGCAGTCAGGGTTTCATCGGGCCGGGGCAAGGCCTCCTGGCGCATGTCTTCCTGCAGTTGCTTGAGTGCCGCCAAAGCCATGCGCGTGTTCGCCGCGTCCACGTCAAAGTACCGGTTCAGCAAGGCCTGCGCCGTGCGAACGTCGGCACGTGCCGTATCCAGCTGACGCCCCAACAAACCCAACCTGGCGTTGAGCAGGGTCAACTTGATGTTTTCCCGCAGGAAGAATGCCTGCTCGGGAGCGAGCAAAGCCGCTTCGGGCCGGTCAATCCTGCTCACGCGAACCAGGTCTGCGGCTCCCGCACGCAAGGACGCCCACCAGCGCGCCGAATTCAAGTTCCACCAATCGCCCAAACGCGCCCACGTCTGCCCCAAACCAGAAGCGGGCGCGGCTTCCTCGGGCGCTGCCTGGGGCTTGCCAGCTGGTTCTTCAGGGTCGTCAGAAGCCGGGGGGGTGGCAGGTTGCTCCTTGGACACATCGGTCGCTGGCGCAGCCACCTTGCCGCCCACTTTTGCCTCAGCGACTGGAGCCTGCTTGGCGTGCGACTCGCCCCCAACTGCATTGAGCAGCGGCCATTCGTCCACATTGCGAACCAATTCGTCAATGCGAGCGGCGAGTGCCGGAACGTCCACCAGCGTGGCGGCACGAATGCGCTCCACATCTCGGGCAATGGCTCGCTGAACCGGGTTCAAACGGGGCTGCGCCGCCCGCTGAATACGCTGATCCGCCGCCTGCAATGCCGACACGAGCGGCTGCACGCTACCCGTTAGCTGGCTCTGTTGCATGGCAAGCCGCACGGCAGATTCCAAATCCTGCACCAGGCTGTCGTCGCGCGAACGCGACACACTGAGCATCAGCTCCTCCAACTGGCTGCGCTGCAGGCTGACTTCGGACAGGCGTAATTCCGCGACCCCGAGCCGGGCCTGCAAGTCCTGCGTCACCGAATCTGACTGGGCCACGAGCGCTCTGGCGGCAGTCACCTCCGCCATGGTGTCGGTGCTGCGCCGGGCCAACTCCTCCTGGGCGCGGTCCAGCCGTTGCCACAGCATCGCCACGCCGCCCAGCGACACGGCAGCCAGCACGAACGCGAGCCCGCCCCACCAACCTGCGGCACCAGGTTTGCGCTCTGGGGCTACCGGAGCAGAAGCCTCTGCAGGAGGGACACTGTCGTTCATTGAAGGGGGAAGTTCATTGGCCATGGTTTACGACATGGATTTTAGGCCGTGCAGCACGTCGGCAACAGCAGGGCGGGTGCAGTGCACCTCGCCGAACCCCAATTTGCGGGCGGCATCGGCAATGCGCTGGTGCGTTGCCAGTGCCCTTGCACTGCCCCAATCCACGTCTGGGCACAATGCCTTGAGGTTGTTCACGGCTTCGGTACTGCTCAACAGCCAGACAGCCTGCGGATTGACAAGCGCTGCGGCACGCACTCTCGTGTCAACATCCCATACGGGTGCACGCCTTTCGTAGGCCACGCACCAAGCCACCTCACCGCCTGCGGCCCGGCACTGGTTTGCCAGCCACTCCCGGCCATTGCCTCGCTGCTCAGCCTTGTCGCTCCAGTTGTCAGCCCCCGCCGTGGCACCCCGTACCACCAGCAGTCGATGCCCCGGATTCACCTGGTCTGCCACCTTAGCCCACAGGGCCTCCGAATCGAACTGGTCCGCATCTTGCGCTGGTTGGTCGATTCGATCCGCGGGTATGCCGTGGCGCAGCAATGCTGTCGCCGTGCCCGGCCCCGGCGCCCAAACCCTGGTGGATAAGCAAGCAGGCCAATCGAATCCAGACCAAAATTGCTGGACAGCCTGGGCGCTCACGAACATCACGGCATCGTTTCGGCAAAACGACTCGCGCGCGCTCACCAGTTGCGCGTTATCGGGCGCAGCCGCTATCTCAATCAACGGCAAGGACTGCGCATTCCACCCAGCCTCTTCCAAACGTTGCACCCAGGCGCGCGCTTCTTGCGCTGGCCGGGTAACGACAACGACAGTCATGCCATTTCGCCAGCGCCACGCGCACCAGCTTGACGCAGCAAAGTAGCTGCGCGCTGACCCAAGGCTTCTGCATCACCCAATGAAGTCACCACAGACTCGGCCTGAACCCGCACCAGGCCAGTTCGCCCATCAGGGTCACCCCAGGCGGCATCCAGCCTGAGGCTCGCCCCGGTCTGCTCCGGGTCGCCAAGCCAGGTCGTGAATGCTGCCAAGGGCATGGAGCAGCTGCCTCCCATCGCACGGGACACTGCACGCTCCGCAGCCACAGCCCACCATGTCGGGCGGTGTGCCAACGGAGCAAGCGCCGCAATCACGTCAGCGCGGTCGGTGCGCACCTCAATACCCAGCGCGCCTTGACCCGCTGCGGGCAACATCTGCCCGGGTTCGAAAATCGCCCTGATACGCTGCTCCAGGCCCAGGCGCTTGAGCCCAGCAGCCGCCAATACAATGGCCTGGTACTGCCCCTCGTCCAGCTTGCGCAAACGGGTGTCCAGATTGCCCCTCAAAGGTTCGATTCGCACATCGTCACGCCCCAAAGCCGACAGTGCATCTCGCAACAGCAC
>CAMLOF010000146.1 GCA_946481585.1 uncultured Macromonas sp.
ATGTGCGCGTGGCCTTCATCCTCAACGAGCACAACGACAAGCTCAAGAGCCATGGCGTGCTGTTCTCCATCCACGACGAGGACGTGCCCGTGTTCCGCCTGCTGCGCCTGCGCGCGCGGCGCATGCCCGGCCTCATCAAAGACGCCAAGGACGTGCTGTTGAGCCTGTTCGACACCGACGCCGAGTACTGCGCCGACACGGTCGAGGACATCTACAGCGACCTTGAAAAAATCAGCACCAAAGTGCTGTCCGGCCAAGTGACCGACGAGATCGCATCCGACGTGCTGGCCGCCATCGCCCGGCACGAGGACATGTCGGGCCGGATCCGCCGCAACATGATGGACACGCGCCGCGCCGTCAGCTTCATGATGCGCACGCGGCTGCTGAGCGCCGAACAGTTCGAAGACGCCCGCCAGATCCTGCGCGACCTGGACTCGCTGGACAGCCACACGGCCTTCATGTTCGACAAGATCAACTTCTTGATGGATGCCACGATCGGTTTCATCAACATCAACCAGAACAAGATCATCAAGATCTTCTCGGTTGCCAGCGTGGCCTTGCTGCCTCCCACGTTGATTGCAAGCATCTACGGCATGAACTTCCAGTTCATGCCCGAGCTGAACTGGAAACTGGGCTACCCCTTCGCCCTGGGACTGATGGCGCTGTCGGCCGTCGGGCCGATGGTGTACTTCCGCAAGCGCGGCTGGCTCAAATGAGCCAGGGCCTCACAGAAGGTTGAGCGCCTTGCGCACGATGCGCGCGCTGTAGTGGCGCGCAACCTGCTGCAGGAAATGCTGGAAATCGACGTGTGCGTCGTCGTCGGCACGGTCTGACACCGTGCGCACGGCGCCGAAGGGCACGCCGTAGTCGTGACACACCTGAGCCACGGCTGCGCTCTCCATGTCCACGGCCAAGGCCTGGGGAAGGTCTGCGCGCAGCGCATCGCTCTCGGCGGCGGTGGACACGAACCGGTCGCCGGTAACGATCTCGCCCTGGTGCACCGAAGGCGAATGCAGGCCGAAGGTCCGCAGGGTGGCTTCATCCAGCAGCTTGGGCAGCAAGGTGACGGCCTCTTTGGCCGACTCGTGCAACACCTGCACCAGTGCCAAGTCGGCCTGGAAGCGCGAACGGCCGTAGCCCGGCATCTCCCAGCGCGGGAAAAGCGGCGCGGCATTCATGTCGTGCTGAACGAATGCCGAGCCCACCACGATGTCACCAACCTCAACCCCCAGGGCCAGGCCGCCTGCCACACCCGTAAAAATGACTTGCTGCGGCCCGAAACGCTCCAGCAGCACGGTAGCGGTGGTGGCTGCCGCCACCTTGCCTATGCCCGACAGCACCGCAACCACCTCGTGGCCCTGCAGATGCCCTTGCCAGAAGGCGCGCCCTGCAATCTCGGTCTTGTGCTCGTCCGGCATGAGAGCGAGCACCTCTGCCAGTTCCTCGTGCAGGGCGCTGATGATGGCAATTCGACTCATACGGGTGAACTCCCGTGGCTGCCGCGATGGCCGCCACTCACTTCTTGTCGCGCAACTCCCTGCGCAGGATTTTGCCCACCGGGGTCTTGGGCAACTCGTCGCGGAACTCCACGACCTTGGGCTGCTTGTACCCCGTCAGGCGGGACTTGCAATAGTCTCGCACATGTTCCTCGGTCAGCGCGGGGTTCTTCTTGACGACGATCAACTTCACGGCCTCGCCGGAATGCGGGTCAGGCATGCCCACCACCGCACATTCAAGCACGCCGTCGAGTTGGGCCACAACGTCCTCTACCTCGTTCGGGTACACGTTGAAGCCGCTCACCAAGATCATGTCCTTCTTGCGGTCCACAATCTTGAAATAGCCTCGCTCGTCCATCACGCCGATGTCGCCGGTCTTGAACCAGCCATCGGCCGTCATGACCTTGGCCGTCTCGTCAGGCCGCTGCCAGTAGCCTGCCATGACCTGCGGGCCCTTGATCACGATCTCGCCGGGCTGACCCAGGGGCACCTCTGCGCCATCGTCGTCAACGCACATCATGAGCGTGCTGGGCAAGGGCACGCCGATGGTGCCCGTGAACTCTGTGTTCGTGACGGGGTTGCAACTGGCCGAAGGGCTGGTTTCCGACAGGCCATAGCCCTCGCAGATGGGGCAGCCGGTGGCTTCCAGCCACTTCTTGGCCACCGCAGCCTGCACCGCCATGCCACCGCCCACCGACACCTTGAGGTTGCGCCAGTTCACGGTGTTGAAGTCCGGGTGGTTCAACAGGGCGTTGAACAGGGTGTTGACGGCAGGGAAGCTGTGGAAGGTGTGCTTGCTCAATTCTTTCAACACGGCGGGAAGATCGCGCGGGTTGGGGATGAGGATGGTCTTGCCCCCGTTGCGCATGCTCAGCATCATGTTCACGGTGAACGCGAAGATGTGATACAGCGGCAGCGCGCAGACGCTGGTGGATTGCTCACCCGAGGGAATCTTCTTCATCACCGGGTCGTTCCAGGCCTCGGACTGCAGCACGTTGGCAATGACGTTGCGGTGCTGCAGCACCGCGCCCTTGCTCACGCCGGTGGTGCCGCCGGTGTATTGCAGCAGTGCCACGTCGTCGGGCTGAATGTCGGGCGCATTGAATGGCGCACGCGCGCCTTTGGCCAGGGCATCGTTGAAACGCACGGCACCCGGCAGGTGATAGCCCGGCACCAGCTTCTTGACGTGACGCACCACCGCATTGACGATGCTGCCCTTGAGGAACCCCAGCATGTCGCCCATGGCGGTGAGCACCACGTGCTTGACCGGTGTGTGGGATATGCACTGCTGCAGTGTGGCGGCAAAGTTCTCGATGATGAAAATGGCCTTGGCGCCAGAGTCCTTGAGCTGGTGCTCCAGCTCGCGGGGCGTGTACAACGGGTTGACGTTGACCACAACGAAACCGGCCCGCAGGATGGCCGCCACCACGATGGGGTACTGCGGCATGTTGGGCATCATCACGGCCACGCGGTCTCCGCGTGTCAAACCCTTGCTCTGCAGGTAGGCCGCCATGGCACGCGAGGCACGGTTGGTGTCTCCGTAGCTGAAATCCTTGCCCAGGAAGCTGTAGGCCGTGCGAGCCTCGTACTTGCGAAAGCTTTCCTCCATCAGATCGACCAGCGAACGGTAATGCGTGGGGTCGATCTCCGCGGGCACCCCGGCAGGGTAGGCTTTCAGCCAGGGTTTGTCTGCGGCGGTCACGGTCATGCTTGGCTCCATTCTTGTGTTTGTCTTGGCAAGGAAGTGGCAGGCGCTTTGCTGCCAGCGAACCGATTGTCGGGACAGCAGGGCTTTAGGCCAATTCTGTTTTTCCCTGACGGCAGTCTGACATTATTGAGCACGCGCATAAAAAAACCGGGACAAGCCCGGTTATTCACCGCCTTTGGCGTTCAGTCGCCAAGCCCCCACGCCGTCTTGTCGGCGGGGTCGAGCGCCTCCAGCACCTCACGGGCATGCACCTCACCTTGGCGAACGATGGCATCGAACCGGTTCCACTGGAGCAGCCCGACGCGGAACAGCGGCGGGTTGAAGTAGAGGTCGGTGTGGCGGCGCGACTCGTCTTGACGCGAAATGCTGTAGAGGATGGTGACATTGAGCAGGTAGGAGACCAGCGAGGGCAAACGGTAGCGGCGTTTGGCTCGTGGACGCAAGCGGTCGAGCAGCAAGGTCCACGGCCCCGGCGTCTCCTTGAAGCTCAGGCGCTTCGGGTTGCGGGCACTCAGGTCCACGCCGATCACACGCCCCACGCCTCGCATGTCACGCATCACATCGGCCGGAAAGTTGTTGAAGGTGCCTCCGTCGCACAGCAGTTCGCCGTCGCGCACCACGGGCGGCAGCGCTCCAGGTATGGCAATGCTGGCCAGCAGTGCCTGCCCCAGGTCGCCCTCCTGCAGGCGCATCTCCTTGCCCTGCGAATAGTTGCTGGCGATGCAGAAATAGTTCTTCCAGAGGTCCACAATGTCCACCGAGCCCCCCATCAGGCTGTGTATGGAGCGCTCGATGACGCTGCGCACCCGCCGCCCCTTGATGAGGGAGAGCAAGGGCAGCACGGTGTAGTCGCCCGTGGGGTTGACCTTGAATGCCTCCCGCGCCACGCCTATGGTCTGCTCCGGCGTGGCGTCGGCGGCGATGATGGCCGCCATCACGGCACCCATGCTGGTCCCGCCTACGCAGTCCACCTCAATGCCTTGCTGGCGCAAGGTCTTCCAGATGCCCAGGTGTGCAAAACCACGCGCACCACCGCCAGCCAGCACCAGCCCGACGGCGTTGCGGCTGAGCAGGCGGGCCAATCGCGCCAGATCTTCGTCTTTTGAGGGCCGGATGTTGACGTGTCCGGTCACGGCACGGCGTTCCAGCCACCGGCGCATGCCCAGCGGCGACTTGATGCCGTCGGGGTGAAGCAGTACCAGGGTTTCTGCCGCCTCACTTCGCTGTGGCCTGTCTACCAGGCAGGCCTTTTCAACGGGGTGCAGGTGTGCAGGCTCATTGGCGTTTGCGAGCAGCAGCACCTCGTCGCTGTGCCTGATGCACGACTGGGTCCATTCAGACGCCTGGGGCTCAGCCACCATGAGCACAAAGTCATGCTCTGCCTCCAGTTCGTCCAGTGCCGCCGACAACCGTTCGCCTTGCGATGCATCTGCAGTCGGCAAGCCCGGCTGCGCCATCCGGGCGGCCATGGAATCGGCCGTCACACAACAGGCATTCCCGTAGCGGCCTAGCATGTCCGTCAACCTTTGAGCCAGCTGAGCGGCGTCCAGACCATTGGTAATGGGAAGCACGGTCACCATCACCGGCGCAGGCAGGGGCTGGCGCACATTCTGGGTCTGCAGGCGCTGGATGATCTTGTTGGTCAACGCCAGTGAAACCTGCGGATTGCGCGCCACCAAGGCGTCGAAATGCTGCTTGTCTATACGCGCCAGCAGCGTGTCACGTATAGCCACCACCGTGGCCGAGCGCGGGGCACCGGTGTACAGGCTGATCTCGCCAGTGATTTCACCGCGCCCCAGTTCACGCACCATGCGGCTGGTGCCGTCCGGGTTCTTGACATAGACGCGCAAGCGCCCGCTGAGCGACAGGTAGGCCGTATCGCCTGGCTGGCCCTGCTCCATCAGCACATCACCCGCGCCCAGCTCCACCCAGCCCACGTTGTCGAAGATCGCTCGCAGTGTGCTTCGACCAATGTCACCGAAGTTCGCTCGCAATTGCTGAACCAGCATCTCGCGTCGGCGTTGCTGCTCCGTATCGCTTGTCTCCATGGCACGCCTTTTTTGGTTGAGCCTGACGACAAGTGATCTTGCCACCACCATTTTCCGGCCGCCGGGCACATTTGAAGTGCTAAATGTATGCCTTTGGCTGGATTGATGCGGCGCGGCATATGTCACATACGTTACACCCCTGCTCCAAAAAGAAACGCCGCACAGAGGCGGCGTTCCAGACTGGCTCAATGAACAGGTTTCACTCGACAGCCTTGGTCATGTCCTCGACCACCTTCTTGGCGTCACCAAACACCATCATGGTCTTGTCCATGTAGAACAGCTCGTTGTCCAGCCCGGCGTAGCCCGCTGCCATGGAACGCTTGTTCACAATGATGGTCTTGGCCTTGTAGGCCTCGAGAATGGGCATGCCGTAGATGGGCGTGCCCTTCTGCAAGGCGGCGGGGTTCACCACGTCGTTGGCGCCCAGGATGATGGCCACGTCGGCCTGACCGAACTCGCCGTTGATGTCCTCCATTTCGAACACCTGGTCGTAGGGCACTTCGGCCTCGGCCAGCAGCACGTTCATGTGGCCGGGCATGCGGCCCGCCACCGGGTGAATGGCGTACTTGACCGTGATGCCCTTGTGCGTGAGCTTCTCGGCCAGTTCCTTGACGGCGTGCTGCGCACGCGCCACCGCCAGACCATAGCCCGGCACGATCACCACCGTCTCGGCGTTGCCCAGGATGAAGGCTGCATCGTCGGCGCTGCCGCTCTTGACGGAGCGCTGCTGCTGCGCGCCGCCTGCCGCCGCCGCGCTGGTGTCACCACCGAAGCCACCCAGGATCACGTTGAAGAACGAGCGGTTCATGGCCTTGCACATGATGTAGCTCAGGATCGCACCCGAAGAGCCCACCAGCGACCCGGCAATGATCAGCATGCTGTTGTTGAGCGAGAAGCCGATGCCCGCCGCCGCCCAGCCCGAGTAGCTGTTGAGCATGGACACCACCACCGGCATGTCGGCACCGCCAATCGGGATGATGATGAGCACACCCAGCACGAAGCTCAGCGCCACCATGGCCAGGAAGGCGGTCCAGTTCTCGGTGAAGGCGAAGAACACGCCCAGGCCAATGGTGGCCAGCCCCAGCACCAGGTTGAGCATGTGCTGCCCGGCAAACACCACCGGGGCGCCCTGGAACAGGCGGAACTTGTACTTGCCGCTGAGCTTGCCGAAGGCGATGACGGAACCGCTGAAGGTGATGGCACCGATGGCCGCCCCCAGGAACAGCTCGATCTTGTTGCCAAACGGAATGTGGGGCACGGTGCCATCAGCGGCGCGCTGCACGATGTTGAAGGCGTAAGGCTCGGCCACCACGGCAAGGGCAATGCACACCGCCGCCAGGCCGATCATGCTGTGCATGAAGGCCACCAGCTCGGGCATCTTGGTCATCTCCACGCGCTTGGCCATGATGGCGCCAGCGCCACCGCCCACAACCAGCCCGCCGAGCACGTAGACCATGCCTTCAGCCGCGCCACCCGAGAGCTTGACGATGAGGGCCGCAGTGGTGAGCACGGCAATGGCCATGCCCGTCATGCCAAACAGGTTGCCCCGGATGGAGGTGGTCGGGTGGCTCAGGCCCTTCAAGGCCTGGATGAAGCACACCGATGCCACCAGGTACAGAAGCACAACGAGGTTCATGCTCATTTGGCGGCTCCTTCACCGGCGGCGGGGGCCTTGCGTTCTTTCTTCTTGAACATCTCGAGCATGCGGCGCGTCACCAAAAAGCCACCGAACACGTTGACCGCGGCCAGCGCCACGGCCAGCACGCCCAGGGTCTTGCCCAGCGGCGTTTCGGTAAGCGCGGCGGCCAGCATGGCGCCCACGATGACGATGGCCGAGATCGCGTTGGTCACGGCCATGAGCGGCGTGTGCAGCGCGGGCGTGACGTTCCACACCACGTGGTAGCCCACGTAGATGGCCAGCACGAAGATGATGAGGTTGATGAGGACGGGGGATACGGCTTCCACGTTGTCTCCTGTTTATTTGCGCTTGACTTCGCCAGCCTGGGTCATCAGGCAGGCGGCGACGATGTCGTCGTCCATGGGCACTTGCACGGCAGTGGCGTCCTTGGGGAGCACCAGCTTGAGGAAGTCGAGCACGTTGCGCGCGTAAAGGCTGGAACTGTCTGCCGCCACCAGGGCGGGCAGGTTGGTCTCGCCGATGATGAAGACACC
>CAMLOF010000147.1 GCA_946481585.1 uncultured Macromonas sp.
CGATGCTCGATGCCGTGGCCACGCGGCGGAACTCGCTTCGTTCGCTTTGCTCACTCCGCTCAAACAACCGCCGCGAGCTAGATGACGAAGCGCGCTGCGCGCGCTGGCCACGGCATCTGCGCTTCTCGGCACCTCGCAACGGCGCGCCAGAGCCTGGGCTGGCCCGTCTTGGCCGAAGTACTGTTGGCACACCAACGGTGGCGCGCAACCATCTTGGTTGGCTGCGGCAGGCCTGGCCCTGCGGGCGCGATTTTCCGGGGTGGCTGTGTCTGGCGGTCTGGGGCTGGGCGCGCGTAGCGCGCTTCGTAACTGACTCGCGGCGGCTGTTAGAGCAGAGCGTTTCGCCAGAAACGCGCAGCGAGTTCCGCCGCGCCAGCCCCAGGCCGTCAGACACAGCGAAGTCGGCAAAGCCGACCACCCCGGATGAGCCCCCGCAGGGCCAGGCCTGCCGCAGCCCGCCCAAACAGCGTGACAGCAAGACAGCACGCTCACAGCTCCTTGCGAATATCGACCACCCGGGTCAAGCCCCAGATGATCATCAGCACCGTCAGCAACAGCACCACCGCATTCGCCGCCGCCAGCGGAAACTGCAGGTACGAGGTCTGCACCTGAATCATCTTGCCGATGGACGCAATCTGCTGCCCGCCCATCACGCCCACTGTCACAAAGTCCCCCATCACGATGGTGACGATGAAGATCGAGCCGATGAGAATGCCCGTGCGCGACAGCGGCACCACCACGTTCCACAGCGTCTGCCAGGCGCTGGCGCCCGCGTCCCGTGCGGCTTCAAGCAACGAACGGTCGATGCGCATCATCGAGTTGAAGATGGGCACGATCATGAACATGGTGTACAGGTGCACGTAGGCCAGCAGCACCGAAAAGTCCGAGAACAGCAGCCAGTCCAGCGGCGCCTCGGTCAGGTGCACGCCCTGCAGCGCCTGGTTCACCAACCCATTGCGCCCCAGCAGCGGCACCCACGAAATCATGCGGATGACGTTGGACGTCCAGAACGGCACCGTGCACAGCACAAACAGCAGCGTCTGCATGCCCGCGCTGCGCACGTGGAATGCCAGGAAATACGCCAGCGCAAAACCCAGCACCAGCGTCAGCCCCCAGGCCAGCAGCGTGAACTTCAGCGTGGACAGGTAGGTGGACAGCGTGACGCAGAAATCGCCATGCTCCGTCAGGCGGCCACACCCCTCCCACATCGACACGTAGTTGCGCCAGGTGAACGCGGGCAGCAACTCGTATTCGTTGAAGTCCCAGAAGCTGACCATCAGGACCAGCCCCAGGGGCACAAGAAAAAACACCACGAACACCGCCGAAAACGGCAGCGCCTGCCACCAGGGGTGCGCCCCCCGACCAGATCGGCGTCCACCCAGGGCTCCCGTGGAACCGGCTTTGCCGGGCCACTGGGAGCGTCCCCCTTCAGGGGGAAGACGCGAAGCGGCGCAGGGGGTGTTCATCACGCTGCCACGAACTCGTTCCACTTGCGAACCATGTACTCGTTCTCGTCCATGATCGCGTTCCAGCAGGCAATGCCGCCCATGCGCTGCTCGTAGCTGCCGCCGTCGCGCACGCTGCCCGCCTTCGCCAGCAGGTCGCCGTTGGGGCTCTTGATGTCCTTGGTGGCGGCCTTGCCCTCCATCCAGTAAGCCCACTCATAGGGCTCCATCTTGGCCTTGGCGGTGTCCAGCACGGCGCTGTAGTAGCCCTGGCGGTTCAGGTAGGCACCGGCCCAGCCGTCCAGGAACCAGTTGATGAACTCGTAGGCCGCATCGGCCTTCTTGCCCGACAGCGTCTTCGGAATGCCGAAGCCTGCCGCCCAGGCACGGTAGCCTTCCTTCAGCGGCTGGAACACGCAGTCCAGGCCCTTGGTGCGCACCGCCGTCACCGCCGGGCTCCACATCGACTGGATCACCACCTCGCCCGATGCCATCAGGTTCACGCTCTCGTTGAAGTCCTTCCACAGCGCGCGGAACTGGCCCGACTTCTTCGCCTCGATCAGCGTCTTGATCGTCAGGTCGATCTCGGCCTTGGTCATGTTGCCCTTGTCGGGGTACTTGTACAGGCCCATGGCCTCCACCACCATGGCCGCGTCCATGATGCCGATGGACGGGATGTTGAGGATGGCGGCCTTGCCCTTGAATTCGGGGTTGAGCAGTTCGGCCCACGAGCTGATGGGGCGCTTGATCAGGTCGGGACGGATGCCCAGCGTGTCGGCGTTGTACACGGTGGGGATCAGCGTCATGAACTGCGTGGGCGCGGCGGAAAACGCCTTGCTGCCGGGCTTGTCCAGGTACATCACCTTCTTGGGTGCCGTGCCCTGGTCGCCCACCTTCTTGCCGCCCACTTCACCCTTGGTGAAGAGCGAGGTGATCTTGTCGGCGTTCTTGATGCGCTTGGTGTCGATACCCTGCAGGTTGCCGGTGGGAATGATCTTCTTGAGCGAGAAGTACTCGGTGTCGATCAGGTCGAAACTGTTGGGCGCGGTGATGGCGCGCTTGGTGACTTCGTCGGTGGTCACGGCCACGTACTGGATCTTGATGCCTGTGTCGGCCTCGAACTTCTCGGCAATGGCCTTGTCCTGGTTGACCGCGGTGCCCAGGTAGCGCAGCGTCACCTTTTCCTGTGCGTGGATGGCCGGGAACATGCCGGTGGCCAGGATGGCCGCCGCGCCCTTGAGCAGTTGGCGGCGCTGAGGTTCGGCGCTGGTGTTGTCAACGGTGTTCGACATGGACGTGCACTCCTTGTGGGATGAAAGACCTGAGACCGTCAGGCGGCGGTTGAAGAAAAGGGGTCAGGGCTGCGCGGGCTTGAGCGGGTGGGCCTGTTCGGCTTGCCAGGACAGCCACACCGGCTGCCCCACGGTCACTGGCACGCGCTGGAAATCGGCCTCTGACAAGCTGACCTGGATGCTGCGGCCGCCCTGCGCGGGCTCCACGCCCAGCAGCACGTAGGTGCCTTGGTATTCGATGTCGCGCACCTGCCCATGGGCGTGCGGCCCCCACTGCGCTTCGGCCTGATCCAGGTGCACCGCCAGGCGGTCGGCACGCACGGCCACACGCCCGTCCGGGCTGTCGAACACGTTGTGCCCGCCCATGAAGCTGGCCACAAATTCGGTGGCTGGCTGGTTGAACACCTCGCGCGGGCTGGCCGCCTGTTCGATGCGGCCATGGTTCATCACCACCATCTGGTCGGCCAGGGCCATGGCCTCTTCCTGCGAGTGGGTCACGTGAATGAAGGTCAGCCCCAGTTCGCGCTGCCAGCTGCGCAGCTCGGCGCGCATCTGCACGCGCAGGAAGGGGTCGAGCGCGGACAGGGGTTCGTCCAGCAACAGCACCTGCGGCCGCATGATGAGCGCACGCGCCAGCGCCACGCGCTGCTGCTGCCCGCCCGACAGCTCACCCGGCTTGCGCTGCGCCAGGTGCCCCATGGCCACGCGCTCCAGCAGGGCCTGCGCCTGCGCCCGGCGCTCGGCCGTGCCCACGCCGCGCATCTTCAGGCTGAAGGCCACGTTGTCCAGCGCGCTCAGGTGCGGAAACAGCGCGTAGCTCTGGAACATCATGGCCGTGCCGCGTTCGGCCGCGGGCAAGTCGGTGATGTTGCGCCCGCCCAGCAGGATGTCGCCTTCCGTCACCACCTCGTGTCCGGCGATCATGCGCAGCGTGGAGCTTTTGCCGCACCCGGAGGGCCCCAGCAGGCAGCAATAACTGCCTGCCGGTATCCTCAAATCAATACGGTCAACGGCGGTGGCACCGTTGGCGTAACGCTTGGTCAGCGCGATCAGTTCCAGCGGCGGAGAGGAAGTGGCATGGCTCATGCACACCCTCATGCAATCCCCGTGCCAAGTTTGTACGCAAACTTTTTACAAGATTGAATACAAAACTTGTTTAGAAAGTACGCAAAAGGTGCGCTACGCGCCCAGGTGGTGCACGGTGCGCACAGCCTTCGGCGTCAACGGCACTCAAAACTGGCCGCCACCTCCGGGTCGCCACTGCCCTTGTAGCGTGCCACCTTGGGGTAAGCACACAACGGCCTGGAACGCGTAGACGACCAACTCGCAGGCACATCAGGATTGGCTTCCACGGCATCACTCGCTCCCCGCGCCGATGCGGTGATGCTGTCCGGGGCGATGCCCTCCTCCACCCAACGGACCAGCGGCGTCAGCGCATCGAAACGGTCGGTGGCAGGGCCGGCTCGACAGTGGTCCATCCCCGGCACCCGGAAGAAGCGCGCGAATCCCGAAGGGTCACCCCCGTTGCGCTGCGCCAACCCTTTGTACCAAGCCTCGGTGTCCTGCACTGAAAAAATCGCGTCGCTTACACCGTGGTACACCAGCACCTTGCCGCCCCGGGCTCTCACACGCGACAGGTCAGTTGCATCGGGAGGCATCATGAACTCCAGCGCCGATTCGGTAA
Source organism: uncultured Macromonas sp. (assembly GCA_946481585.1). The sequence goes on from CAMLOF010000147.1 coordinate 4,422, forward strand.
ACGGACCGCTCTTGGCCGCGACCGCAGCCAGCATGGCGTCGATGTCCCCCCGCAACACGAAGGCTTCGGCATTGAAACTGCGAGGGTCCTGCGGCGGCGTGCCAAAGATGAAGCCGACAGCCCCGCTGTCACGCTGAAGGGGCGCGCTGAACTCCCAGTTCGCCACACCCGGGCTGGCCAAGCCGGTGTCGAACGGAAAGCCTGCGTAAAAAGGCTGACCGCTTCGCGTGGTGGCACCGCTGAAGATGGGGGCAATGGCCGCCTTCTGCCCAAGCGTCAGGCAAGTGCCGTCGCGCCCGGCCACACAGGTGGGCACATCGCGCTGAAAGTCAAACGCGGCCTGGCAAGCCTGCGTGTCTTGCACCATGCCGTCTTTCACGCCGTCCAGCGCGTCACAGCGGTTGAGCACCGCGTTCACCACCGCCTGACGTTCGGGCTGGGTAAAGGCGCTGCCCAGGTCTTTGGGGTCGGTGGCCACCTTGGCATACTGCTGCGCGCCAAAGATGTTGGCCACCGCCGCCAAAGGCAACCTGTAGCCAGGGGCTCCTGCCAGAAATCCATCGTACATGCCAGGGTAGCGCGCCGCAGCTACCAGCACATGGCGCCCGCCGTTGGAGCAGCCGCCTATGTAGGAACGGTCCGGCTCCTTGCCATATGCCCGGCGAATCAACTCCTTGGCCATGGGGGTGAGCTTGCCAACCGCCTGGTAGCCATAGTCCAGCCGCGCTTGGGAGTCCAAGCCGAAACCTGGCCCACGCGTGAGCCGGTTGTCATGACCGGCGTCCGAGCTGATGACCGCGAAACCCTGGTGCAATGCGGACGCCAAAGGACCGCCCCCCAGCGCCCCCAGGGCCGGCAATACAGCACCGTCGATGCCCCCATTGCCCTGATAGAAAAATCGCCCGTTCCAGTCGATGGGCAGGCGCATTTCAAAGCCGATGGCGTAAGGCGTCTTGCCATCAGTGCCGGTACGCTCATGCATGGCCCCTGTCACCAGACAGTGTTCGGGCACGGGTGTGGCACCCGCCTTCAACTCGTCCTTGGCCACGGCCTTGACACTCAGAACCCGTGTGTGCGCCAAACCCGCCAGCTTGCCCGCAAGGGTGTCACACCCTCCCGCTAGCGTGGCCGGTTGCGCCACAGACAAACGCGCCCCACTGGGTGCACGGTGATCCGAAGATGTGGAACAAGCAGCAAGCAAGGCTGCGGCTGCCACCAGCCCAAACTTCTGGGCGAAAGGAAATGGCGAACGTCCCGAATGCATGTGATGCCTCCTCTTGTACGGCCGGGCAGCCCATCAGCAGAGATGGAGCAGAAATGGCCGGGCATTTTGATTATGTTGAATAACCAAAACAGGGAAATCATCGTTTTCCCTGTGGGGCATGCAAAATACCTTCAAAAGGCGCGCACCAAAACGATCTTGGCACCTCTTATTCATCCACTGCATCCACGAACGTGACCCAGCACATCCAGGACGAACTCGACCGTGCCCGCAAGTCTGGCCCAGTGCGCGACATCATCATCCCGCCCTGCCCAGAACTGCTCCGCCAACTGCAGGAAGCCATTGCTCACGGCGAGCCGGATGTTGCCTCGCTGGACCGCATTGCCAGCGCCGACGTGGCCATGGCCGCCGCCCTGATGCGCCAGGCCAACAGCCCGCTTTACGCTCTGGCCCAGCCCGTGCACACCGTGGGGCAAGCACTCACCGTGCTGGGCGTGCGCCCCGCCGTGCAACTGCTCACCGGCTTCCTCACCCGGCACGCCCTGCAGGTGCAGTCACCGCTGCTGGGGCATTTCTGGGAAAGCTCCACCCGCCGGGCCATCGCCTGCGAGCACATCGGGCACCAGCTCTACGGCATGAACCCTGGACTGGCCTACAGCTTCGGGCTGTTCTGCCACGTAGGCATACCGGTGATGCTGCGCGGCGTCAAAGGCTACGGCAGCACCATCACCGAAGCGCTGGCCCGCAAAGACCGCACCTTCACCCAGACGGAGAACGCCAACCACCGCACCGACCACGCCGTGGTGGGTGCCATCGTGGCCCGCACTTGGCACCTGCCTGCCGAGGTGGCGGTGGCCATCCGACTGCACCACGATTTCTCGGCCCTGCAAGACGGGCGCTTTCCCGACGCCGTGCGCCACCTCGTGGCCATGGGGTTGATCGCGGAATACCTGGTCCAGCAGCACGAAGGCGTGGCGGAACCCGCCGACTGGCGCATGCACGGTGATCCATGCCTGCGGCACCTGCAAATCGACGAAACCGAGGTGGAGCACTGGGTGGACGAACTCCACCCCGCCTTCGAGGCCGTGGACCTGGCCTGATCTGTCAGTTGCGCGGCTGGCGGCGGCTCACCAGCAGCAAGATGATGGCGAGACCGTCGAGATGGGTTTTCCGCGTGGTCAGGTTCAGGCTCACAGCGGATGTTCGGTGTAGAAACGCCCACCGTGGTAGAGCAGCGGCGGCACATGCGTTCGGTGCGCGCAGCGTTCCACCTCGCCCACGAAGATCACGTGGTCGCCTTCGTCGTAACGGCTGCGGTTGAAGCACTCGAACACCGCCACAGTGCCTTCCAGCAGCGGGGCGCCGCTTGCACCCTCTTTGTAGCTAACGCCTTGCCAGCGGTCTACGCCCTTGGCGGCAAAACGCTCAGCGAGTTCGCGCTGGTGTGCGCCCAGCACGTTGATGGCGTAGTGCGACCCCTCGGCGAAGGTAGCCATGGAGGCCGCCGAACGCGACAGGCTCCACAACACCAGCGGGGGGGTCAGGGAGACTGAGTTGAAAGAATTCGCCGTCAACCCCACCAAGCGGCCGTTGGGCGCCTTGGCCGTGACAATGGTCACCCCCGTGGCGAACCGCCCCAGCGCGGCCCGCAGGCTCTGGGCGTTGGGCGCTTCGGGTGCGGGGAAATAGTCTTTGGCTGGCGATGCGGCTTGGTTGTTCTGGGACGGCATAACCCTGCGATTGTCTGCCAAAGCCGCC
>CAMLOF010000148.1 GCA_946481585.1 uncultured Macromonas sp.
CAGCGATGTTCTCGGCCGTCACGCCCATGTGGATGGTGTGGAAGGGGTCGTGCAGCGCGCCGATCATCATGTCCACCATCTTGGTGTCGCCCATGCGCGCGCCCCAGCGCATGTTCAGGCTGGCAAAGGGCGCACGGCTCATGCACTCGGCACCGCCGCCAATGGCGATGTCGGTGTCACCCAGCAGGATGGACTGGCTGGCCGAGACGATGGCCTGCAGGCCGGAGCCGCACAGGCGGTTGACGTTGAAGGCGGGGGTGCCTTCGGCGCAGCCACCGTTGATGGCCGCCACGCGCGAGAGGTACATGTCCTTGGGCTCGGTGTTGACGACGTGGCCGAAGACGACATGGCCGACGTCCTGGCCGCTGGTGTTGGCGCGCGCCAGGGATTCCTTGACCACCAGGGCGCCCAGCTCGGTGGGCGGGATGTCCTTGAGGCTGCCGCCAAAGGTGCCAATGGCGGTGCGCACTGCGCTGACGACGACGACTTCTCTGCTCATGGATGGCTCCGGTAAGTGTGAAGGTTGGGAAGGCACAAACTCACATCTTATGCCCGCTGTGGGGGCCTTGGGCTGCACGGGCGCCGCTTGTGTCGCCAGGGCGGCAGGTCGGGTTCCGTCAGGGCGTCCAGCGGGCCAGCACGCGCAGGCTTGGCGCTGTGCCGGAAACGGGGCGCGTGAGCAGGATTTCGCCCATGGCGGGGTACACGCCAGTGAGTTGTGTGATGTTGACCTGGTGGGTCACCAGCATCCAGTTGTCCAAGGCACGGAGGGCTGCTACTGCCTGCAGCACCTCTCTGCCCTGGGCGTCGCCGTCTCCCTGGCCCTGGAAGAACGAGTTTAGGGCTGGCCAGACCTGGGGTTTGGCACTGCCGAAAGCGAGCTGGGCCGTGTCGACGCAGCGGCACCAGGCGCTGCTGCTCACCCGGGTCAGTTGCACTTTTTCGCTGGCGAAGCGTTCACCGACCAGTTTCGCCTCGCGCCGCCCGCGCTCGCTGAGGTTGCGTTGGGTGGCACAGATTCCGAGAGTGAAATTGGGCGGGTCCCCTGTTCCGGGCTCGGTGGATGCGTGGCGCATCAGGAAAACGTTGCCGCCTTCCCTGGCCAGTGGCCAGAAACCGGTGCTGTCTTCTCGCGCCCAGGATGTGGCAGGCAGGGCCAATGTGGCCAGCAACACCCGGCGGCGCGTGTCGTCGTGCCTGTCAACGCTACCCATCGCGCTCAGTCCCGCACGTCGGCCACGGGCTGGCTGCCAAAGTCTTTCCGTTCCAGGTAGGCCAGCACTTGGCGGGCGGCGTCCTCTGGTGTGCTCAGCAGTCCATCGCGTTGCAGGCTGACAAAGCGTTCGAGGTCCGGGAACTCCGCAGGCTCACCTGCGCGCAACTGGGTTTGCATGTCGGTGTCTATCACGCCAGGGGCCAGCGAGACGATGCGCGCACCTTGAGGGCTGCTTGCCTCGTCCAGCGCGGTACAGCGGCTGAAATGGTCCATGCCCGCCTTGGCAGCGCAGTAGGGCGCTTGCGCCGCCATGGCCCGGCGCCCCAGCCCGGACGAGATGTTGAGCACCTTGCGCTGGCCTTCCCAGCCGCCGTCCACCCAGGCACGCGTGGCGCGCAGGAAGGCAGCCGTGAGCAGCATCGGGGCCTCAAGCCCTACGCGCAGTGCCCGTGCCAGTTCGCCGGGCGGGCAGTGGTCGATGGGGCCAATGCGCGGGATCACACCCGCGTTGTTGATCAGCGTGGCACTGACGATGCCTGGGGCGTGCAGGCTGTGCAGCCAGCGCTCCAGCCGTTCGGCGGATTCTTCCGTTTCGGCCAGGTCTTGCGACCATTGTTCCAGGTGCACGCCGCGCGCCATGGCTTCATGGGCCAGGTCGTCGCTGGTCTGGCGGGATATGCACAGCAGAATGCGGTCGGGCGCCAGCAGCTGGCGGGCCATGGCCAGGCCCATGCCGCGCGAGGCGCCAGTGAGGATGGTGAGGTGGCGGTTGTCGTTCATGTCGAGTCGTCCGTCGCCAGGCGGAAAGCATTGCGCCCGGCATCCTTGGCAGCGTACAGCGCTTCGTCCACACGGTGCAAGACTTCTTCGGTGTTGTCCCCTCCGTCGGCAAGGTATCCGCCCATGCTCAACGTCAGCGGTCGCCCGCCATCACGCGTCTGCTGTTCAACGTCAGCGCGTATGCGTTCGCCCACCTTTTCCAGCAGGGCGCGGTCGCAGGGTGTGAGCAGCACCAGGAACTCGTCTCCACCCCAGCGGGCTGCATGGTCGTAGGGGCGGATGTTGGCGCGCAGCAAACCTGCCACGGTCACCAGCGCGGTGTCGCCCGCCGCATGCCCCAGGGTGTCGTTGATCTTCTTGAACCAGTCCACGTCGAGGTAGATGACGCCATAGCTGCCACCTTCGCGTCGGCTGCGCAGGGCGACGTTCTCCAGCAATTCGTTCATGCCGCGGCGGTTGACCAGCCCGGTAAGGGGGTCGATGCGGGCCAGCCGGTCCAGCGCCTCGGTGCGTTCGCGCACTTTCTGCTCCAGGTCGCGGGTGTTGTTGCGGATGGCGTTGGCCATGGCGCCAAAGTGTTCAATCAACTGCCCGATTTCGCCTCGCGCACTGGGCAGCGCGGAAGGCCCCAGGTCCCCGTCGCGCACGCGCAGCATGGCCTTTTCCAGCGCAGCAACAGGGTTGAGCACCCAGGCGCGCAGGGTAAGGTGCAGCAACAGCAGCGTGGCCAGCAAGGTGACGGCAAACACCGCAGCTACGGGGGCAAACTGGCTCACAGGCATCAGCTCGTCCAGGTCCATCAACGTTACCTCGTACCAGCCTATGGTGGGCAGGTAGGCCACGCCCAGCAGGTGGCGCTTGCCGCCCACGGTCACAAAGTCGTTGCGCACCGGTTCTGCCAGGGTCATGTTCTGCCGCAGCTTGTCCAGATGCTCCTGCAGACGCGCCTGGTCCTGCGGGTCGTCCAGCAGCTGAGTGACCAGGCTTTTCTGGCCTTCCGGTTTCACGAAGCTGGCGTAGTCGATCAGCTTCTGGTCGCGGTAGAGCTGTATGGCACCCGTGGAATCCACGAACAGGCTGGTGATGCCCGGCTGGCCGATGTCCACCACGTTGCTCAAAAACTCCTCCAGCGAGATGCCGGTGCCCACCACACCCACTGCGCGGTCGCCGTCGCGCATCAGCACGTCCACCCACAGTTTGGTGACTTTGAGTTCCTGGTCTGGGTTGACGTTGAGGTGGAATTCGCGGTTCTGTTCAATCAGGCCGTAGAACCAGGCGTCGGCCGGGTTGTCGGGCTTGAGCTGGTAGCGCAGGGGCTGCGCCGCGAACTCGTTGCTGGCATTGTTGTGGTAGTAACCACCGGAATCCCGCAAGGCCACAAAGAAGCTGTGATCGCGAAAGTTCTGGCGGTAGTTCTCCATCTCGGCCAGAGCCTGTGCATGCAGTTCGGGGTCTTCGGGCGACCTGGCCCAGCGCTTGAGCACCTGCGACTGCGCCATTTGCTTGGCCAGCGCAATCTCACGCTCTATCGGTTGCAGCAAGCGCGCGCTGTCGTAGCGCACCTGTATACCCACCACCCGCTGGCCCCAGCGCTCGATCACGTTCTCAGCAATCAGCTGGAACACTCCCCAGGCCACCAGCGTAGCCGGGATGATGAGCGATGCGGTGAGCAGCAGGAACCGCGATTTGAGTTTCAAGCGACGTCCCTCGGCGTGGAGTATTTTTTGTGATGTACGGGATGGATTGTGCCGCACGACCCGTGGGGTGACCCTGGGCAATAATGCAAAGTCCCATGTGGACAGATACCCATTGCCATCTTGATGCGCCGGAGTTCGGCACAGACCATGCCAGCGCACTTGCCGCCCGGGCCTTGGCGCGCGAGCGTGGCGTGGGCCGGTGCGTGCTGCCCGCCGTCATGCGCCAGAACTGGGCCACGGTGCGCGACCTGGCCCACCGCACCGGTGATGCGTACGCGCTGGGCATCCACCCCCTGTATGTGCCGCAAGCCGAAGACGCTGATCTGACTGCACTGGACCGGGCCTTGCATGAAGCGCGTGACGACCCACGCCTGGTGGCCGTGGGGGAAATCGGCCTGGACTTCTTTGTGCCTGCGCTGTGCGAACCCGCCATGCGCGAGCGGCAGATCCACTTCTACCGCGAGCAGTTGCGCCTGGCGCAGTGCCATGGCCTGCCGGTGATCCTGCACGTGCGGCGTTCGGCCGACCAACTGCTCAAGCAGCTGCGCGGCATGGCGGCACAGGGCCAGCCCGTGGCGGGCGGCATTGCCCATGCCTTCAACGGCAGTGAGCAGCAGGCTCAGGCCTTCCTGGCCCTGGGCTTCAAGCTCGGCTTTGGCGGTGCGGTCACGTTTGACACGGCTCGCCAGTTGCGCAGGCTGGCCACGCAACTTCCGCTGGAGGCGCTGGTGCTGGAAACCGACGCGCCCGACATTCCCCCGCAATGGCTGTACGTGCCTGCTGCGCAGCGCGGCGCTGGCCAGCAGCAGGGCATCAACACCCCGGCGGAATTGCCACGCATTGGCGAGGTGGTGGCGGGCTTGCGCGGTTTGACCGCCAATACCCTGGCGCAGGCCACGACCAACAACGCCTTGGTCGCGCTGCCCAGGCTACGTGCCCTGGAGCACCCGGCATGACCACGACTGTGAGCGAAACCCTTCAGGGGCTGGCCCCCATCCTCGACGAGCGCACACGCTTGCTGGTGCTGGGGAGCTTTCCCAGCGTCGCCTCGCTTCAGGCTCAGCGTTACTATGCCCACCCGCAAAACCATTTCTGGAAGATTCTCGGCGCCCTGTGGGGCCAGCCGCTGACCGATATGCCCTACAACGAAAGAACCGACGTGTTGCGCGCCCATGGCCTGGGCGTGTGGGACGTCTATGCCGCCTGCGAACGCGAGGGCAGCCTCGACAGCGCCATCCGCAACGCCCGCCTGAACGACCTGCAAGGCCTGCGCCAACGCTGCCCCCGCCTGCAAGCCATTGCCCACAACGGCGGCGAAAGCTACCGCCACGCGCGCCACACCCGCGCTCTGGGCCTGCCCGTGTACCGGCTGCCCTCCACCAGCCCGGCCAATGCCAGTTGGAGCTTCGAGCGCAAGCTTGCTGCCTGGCGCGAGGTGTTTGAACACCATGGCTTGCTGACCGAAGGGGCTGTCTGATGGCTCGCCAGCGCAATGCCGCCCGTGGTGGCGGATCTGAAACCGCAGGCTTGCCTGAAGTCACCATCTCCGAAGATGGCGAAGTGCGCTTCCTGCACCTGGGCACCGAGTGGATACAGGGCTCCATGCTCATCGACCAGCCCTTTGACATCGAACTGGAGTACGTGCAGCGCATGGTGGCGTGGCTGCTGTTCGTCGATCCCGACAGCGTGGCGTCCAGGCGTGCCTGGCAGCTGGGGCTGGGTTCAGCGGCGCTGACCAAGTTCCACTTCAAAAAGCTGCGCATGGACACCACCGCCATCGAGATCAACCCGCAGGTGGTGGCAGCCTGCCGTACCTGGTTCAAGCTGCCGCCCGACAGCGCCAAGCTGCGCGTCATCCTGGGTGACGCAGCAGAGGTGGCAAAACACGAACCTTTCCACGGGTTGGTAGATGCCCTTCAGGTGGACCTGTACGACCACGAGGCCGCCGCGCCGGTGCTCGACAGCACCGAGTTCTACGCCGACTGTCGCCGCCTGCTGACCGACGAAGGCGCCATGACGGTCAACCTCTTCGGGCGTGACGCGAGCTACGAGCGTTCCCTGGAAAAAATCTGCGAAGCCTTTGGCACCGATGCCGTGTGGGCCTTCCGCCCCACGCGAGAGGGCAACACCATCGTGCTGGCGCTGCGTACACCGCAACACCCCACTCGCATGGAACTGCTGGCCCGTGCCGAGGTGATCCAGGAACGCTGGGGGCTGCCCGCCACCAAGTGGCTGCGGGTGTTCAAGCCCGTCGCACCTTGAGGGAAGGCCGCCATGTCTCAACCCTCTCACAAGGCGTCCCTCACCACCGGTCTCCTGTTGGCGGTGGCGGGCTCCATCGCGTTCAGCGGCAAGGCGATCATCGTCAAGCTGGCGTACAGGTACGGGGTGGACGCGGTCACGCTCATCATGTACCGCATGCTGTTCGCGTTGCCGCTGTTCCTTGCCATGACATGGTGGGCCACCTACCGCGCCAGCACGCCGGTGGCGCCGCTCACACGGCGCGACTGGCTGGGCATTCTTGGGTTGGGAGTGAGTGGTTACTACCTTGCCAGCTTCCTGGATTTCTGGGGGCTGCAGTACATCAGCGCCAGCCTGGAGCGGCTCATCCTCTACCTCAACCCCACGCTGGTGCTGGTGCTGGGCTGGGTGCTCTACAAGCGTGCCATCACCCCGCGGCAGGCAGGCGCCATGGCGCTGAGTTACGCCGGTGTGCTGCTGGTGTTCGGCCACGAAGTGAGCTTCGACGGCTGGTCTACCGCACTTGGGGCACTGCTGGTGTTCGGCAGCGCCATCAGCTATGCCATCTACTTGGTCTACAGCGGTGAGATGGTGAAGCGCCTGGGGTCGTTGCGGCTGGTCGGTCTGGCTACCACCGTGGCCTGCCTGTTGTGCCTGCTGCAGTTCGTTCTGTTGCGGCCCATGTCTGCGGCGCTGGTCGCGCCCGAGGTCATCTGGCTCTCGGTGCTCAACGCCGTGGCCTGCACCGCCGCGCCCGTGATGATGGTGATGATGGCCATCGAGCGCATTGGCTCGGGCCTCGCGGCACAGACCGGCATGATCGGTCCCATGTCCACCATCCTCATGGGGGTGTTCATACTGGACGAACCTTTCAACGGCTGGATTCTGGCGGGCACGGTGCTGGTGGTGTCCGGCGTGCTGTGGGTGAGCCGCCAGCGGGCCTGACTTTTTTTGACGATAGAGGAGCAACAGAGATGGATCTGGGTTTGACGGGCAAGTGGGCGCTGGTGTGCGGCGCCAGCAAGGGTTTGGGCTGGGGCTGTGCAAGGGCCTTGGCGTTGGATGGCGTGAACGTGGTGATGGCGGCGCGCGGCGCGCAGGCCCTGGAGGATGCCGCTGCTGCGCTGCGAGCCCAGGCCAGCGGCAAGCTGCTCACCGTGGCTGCGGACGTGACCACCGAGGTCGGCCGCGAGGCGTTGTTCAACGTGCCTGGCGGGCCGGGCCGGGCTTTCGACATCGTCGTGACCAACGCGGGCGGCCCGCCGCCGGGCGACTTCCGCCAGTGGGGCCGTGAAGAGTGGTTGAAGGCGGTGGACGCCAACATGCTCACCCCCATCGAGCTGATCAAGGCCACGGTGGACGGCATGGCCGAGCGCGGCTTCGGGCGCATCGTCAACATCACC
>CAMLOF010000149.1 GCA_946481585.1 uncultured Macromonas sp.
CTTCCAGGTTGGCCAGCGCCACGGCGCAGGCCACGGGGTGGCCGCTGTAGGTGTAACCGTGGTTGAACTCGCCGCCTTTTTCAATCAGCACCTGGGCCACGCGGTCGCCCACCATCACGCCACCCAGGGGGATGTAGCCGCTGGTCACCGCCTTGGCGAAGGTGATGAGGTCGGGCTTGTAGCCGAATTTCTCGTAGGCGAACCAGTGGCCCAGGCGGCCGAAGGCGCAGATGACTTCGTCGGAGATGAGCAGGATGCCGTATTTGTCGACAATGCGCTGGATTTCGGGCCAGTAGGTGGCGGGCGGAATGATGACGCCGCCCGCACCCTGCACCGGCTCGGCGATGAAGGCTGCCACTTTTTCGGGGCCCACTGCCAGGATTTCCTCTTCCAGCCAGCGCGCTGCACGCACGCCGAAGGCCTCGGGCGTTTCGCCGGGCTGGGCCTTTTCGTAGTAATAGGGTTGGTCGATGTGCACGATATTGGGGATGGGCAAGTCCCCCTGGGCGTGCATGCCGCTCATGCCGCCCAGCGACGCACCGGCCATGGTGGAGCCGTGGTAGGCGTTGTGTCGGCTGATGATGACTTTGCGCTGCGGCTGGCCCAGCAGGTCCCAGTAGCGGCGCACCATGCGCACGTTGGTGTCGTTGCTTTCAGACCCGCTGGAGCTGAAGAACACGTGCTCGAACTTGCGGCCGTCCACGCTGGGGGCAAGTGAAGCCAGCTTGGACGCCAGGCGCACGGCGGGTTCGTTGGTGGTCTGGAAGAAGCTGTTGTAGAAGGGCAGCTTCATCATCTGCTGGTAGGCAGCGTCGGCCAGGGCCTTGCGCCCGTAACCGGCGTTCACGCACCACAGGCCGCTCATGGCGTCGAGGATCTTCTTGCCCTCGCTGTCCCACACATAGATGTCTTCGGCGTGGGTGATGACGCGCGCGCCTTTGGCTGCCAACCCCTGGTGGTCGGTGAACGGGTGGATGAAATGGGCGCTGTCCAGGGCCTGCAGCTCCGCAGTGCTCAGGTGCTTGGGGTCGGTGGGTGCGTTCATGCGGGTCTCCGTTCGGTCGGGGGCTGGTGGGGTGGCGCGGTCACACGTGCAGCAGCAGGTGCTCGCGCTCCCAGGGCGAGATCACTTTCATGAACTCCTCGAATTCGAGTTCCTTGATCTCGGTGTAGATGGTCACGAAGGCTTCGCCCAGCACTTCGTGCAGGTCGGTCTCGCGGCGCAGCCAGTCCAGCGCCTCGCCCAGGCTGCGTGGCAGGCTGTAGGCGGACAGGTAGGCGTCGCCGCGCATTTCGGGCTTGGGCTTGATCTTGTTCTTCAGGCCCAGGTAGCCGCAGGCCAGCGTCATGGACAGGGCGACGTAGGGGTTGGCGTCGGCGCCGATGACGCGGTTTTCAATGCGGCGCGCCTGCGGGCTGGCGATGGGCGAGCGGATGCCGACGGTGCGGTTGTCGTGCCCCCATTCGATGTTGATGGGCGCGGCGGTGTGGCGCGTGAGGCGGCGGTAGCTGTTCACATAGGGCGCCACCAGGGCCATGGCGGCAGGCACGTAGCGCTGCAGGCCGCCGATGAAGTGGAAGAAGGCCTCGGACGGGGTGCCGTCGGCGTTGCTGAAGATGTTGCGCCCGGTTTCCTTGTCAACGATGCTCTGGTGGATGTGCATGGCGCTGCCCGGCTCACCGGCGATGGGCTTGGCCATGAAGGTGGCGTACATGTCGTGGCGCAGCGCGGCCTCGCGCACGGTGCGCTTGAAGAAGAAGACCTCGTCGGCCAGGCCCAGCGGGTGGGCATGGAAGAAGTTGATCTCCATCTGGCCCGCGCCGACCTCGTGGATCAGCGTGTCCACGTTCAGCTCCATCTTGTCGCAGAAGTCGTAGATGTCCTCGAACAGGGGGTCGAACTCGTTGACGGCGTCGATGGAGTAGGCCTGGCGCGAGGTTTCGGCGCGGCCGCTGCGGCCGATGGGCGGCTTGAGCGGGATGTTGCTGTCGGTGTTGCGTGCCGTGAGGTAGAACTCCAGCTCGGGCGCCACCACGGGCTCCAGGCCCATCTGGGCGTAGAGGTCGCACACGTGGCGCAGCACGCTGCGTGGCGCAAAGGGCACCAGCTTGCCGCTGTGGTCGAAGCAGTCGTGGATGACCTGCGCCGTGGGGTCGGTGGCCCAGGGCACGATGCGCACCGTGCTGGGGTCGGGGCGCAGCTGCATGTCGCGGTCGGTGGGATCGACGACGTCGTAGTAGGGGCCGCTTTCGGGGAATTCACCCGTCACGCCCATGCCCACGATGGCCTGGGGCAGGCGCATGCCACGGTCTTCGGTGAACTTTTCGCGCGGCAGGATCTTGCCGCGCGCCACGCCTGTGAGGTCGGGCACCAGGCATTCGATCTCGGTGACGCGGCGCTGGTTGAGCCAGTGTTCCAGCTCGTTGAAGTTCTGCGGAATGGAGGAGTTGCTGCGGTCGCTCATACGGTGTCCCTTTGGTGGTGTCCTGGGGAGATTCTGTGACGAATCCCCGGTTGTTGTCTTCCCCAGGACGTCAGGGTTTGTCGGGAGCGGTGGCGTAGTTGCGGTCGTCGCGCATGCGCACCTGCTGGCGCCGCCGCACGGCGTCGCCGAAGGCGCGGAAGATGGCGCTGTAGAAGGGGTTTTCCCAGCAGCGCCACTCGGGGTGCCACTGCACGGCGCAGGCGAAGGTGCGCGCACCTTCCACCTCGAAGGCTTCCACCAGGCCGTCGGGCGCATGCGCCAAGGCACGCAAGCCCGGCGCCAGGCGGCCCACGCCCTGGCCGTGCAGGGAATTGACCATGGCTTTGGTACCACCAGCCCACTGTTCCATGGCGCTGCCGGGCAGGATGTTGATCTCGTGGCTGGGCGCGTACTGCTGGTCCGGCGGCACGCCGTCGGGCTCGCGGTGGTCCATCAGGCCGGGCACGGCTTGCACCGTCTGGTGCAGGCTGCCGCCCATGGCCACGTTGATTTCCTGGAAGCCCCTGCAGATGCCGAGCAGCGGCACACCGCTTTCAACGCAGGCCCGCACCAGGGTGAGGGTGAGCGAATCGCGCTCGGGGTCGAGCGGCAGGGCAGGGTTGTGCACCTCCTCGTCGAAGTGCGAGGGGTGGACGTTGGAGGGCGAGCCGGTGAGCATCACGCCATCGACCAGGGACAGCAGTTGCGGCACCTGGGCGGCGTCGGCCAGCGGGAACATGACCGGCTGTGCGTGAGCGCCCACTTTCACTGCACGGGCGTATTTGTCGCCAAGCAGCAGGTAGGGCATCTGGTGACCGTGGTCGCCCAGGAGGCGGTGGTCGGCGGGCAGCCAGACCATGCACGGGTGGGTAGTCATTCGGGTCTCCATGTGTTCAAAACCATTCTGCCGGTTAAATTGGTTCAAAATGGGGGCCATTTGGGGCAAGACCATGGTGCCACTCAGGCGCCAACTGGCCCCGCCACCCACGCAGGAAACGCGCCATGCTGTCCGAATACCTCCTGGCCGAGATGGCCCGCCTGGGCGAAACCGGCGAGCTGCCCTTGCACCGCCGCCTGTACGAGGCGCTGCGCCACGCGCTGCTGGACGGCAAGCTGGTGGCGGGTGACCGGCTGCCATCGAGCCGCGACCTGGCACACGACCTGGCGCTGTCGCGCAACACGGTGGTGGCCGCACTGGGGCAGTTGACGGTAGAGGGCTACCTGGTGAGCCACGTGGGCAGCGGCACCTATGTGCACGACCACGTGCCCCAGCGTGCCACGCGCCAGTGGGCGCCGATGGCGGTGCCTGCGGCACGCCTGTCGGCCCGGGGCGACGCACTCACCCAGCGCCACCGCGCAAGCGACCTGGAGATCCAGCCCTTTGCGCCGGGCACGGCGGATTTCAGCGCCTTTCCCGTGGCGTTGTGGCAGCGCCTGCAGAACAAGCACTGGCGCGCGGCCTACCCCGAGATGCTGGACTACAACGACTCGGGCGGCTACGGCCCGCTGCGCCGCGCGGTGGCCGATTACCTGCGCGTCTTCCGCAGCGTGCGGCTGGACGCCGATCAGGTCCTCATCACCAGCGGCACGCAGCAGTCGCTGGAGTTGTGTGCGCACCTGCTGGCCGACCACGGCGACACCGTGTGGCTGGAAGACCCGGCCTACTGGGGCGCGGTCAAGGCCTTCACGGCCACGGGCCTGGCCATCCACCCCGTGGCGGTGGACGACGAAGGCATCGCCCCCAGCGAAGCGGACGAACGCAAGCCGCCCCGGCTGATCTACGTGACACCTTCGCACCAGTACCCCACGGGCGCGGTGATGTCGCTGGCGCGGCGGCAGCAGTTGCTGGCCAGCGCGAGCCGCTGCAACGCCTGGGTGCTGGAAGACGACTACGACAGCGAATTCCGCTTCAGCGGACCGCCCATTTCGTCACTGGCGGGGCTGGACGCCGAAGGCCGCGTGCTCTACATGGGCACGTTCTCGAAGGTGCTGTACCCGGGCCTGAAGCTGGGTTACCTGGTGGTGCCCAAGACGCTGGTGCACGCCTTCAAGCAGGCGCATTACGACCTGAACCGCCCGGGCCAGATGCCGCTGCAGGCAGCGCTGGCCGAGTTCATTGAGATGGGCCACTTTGCCAGCGCCCTGCGCCGTGCCCGCCAGACCTACGCCGAACGCCGCCAACTGCTGGTGGACACGCTGGCACCCGTGCTGACCAGCGGACTGGGGCGCATCCACGGCGCAGCACAGGGGCTGCACCTGTGCCTGCGGCTGCCAGACCACGCGGATGACCGGGCCATTGCCGCACAGGCCGCCCGCGAGGGCCTGACCGTGCGGCCGCTGTCGGCCTACTGCCTGCAGCGGCAGGACTTGCGCGGGCTGGCCATCGGCTACGGGTACGCAGCGCCAGAGGCCATCAAACGGCACGGCCCCGTGCTGGCGCGGGTGGTGCAGGCCGCCTTGCCCGACGGCGGTCAGGCCAGGGTGTAGGCCGTCTTGACCGTGGTGAAGAATTCCACCGCGTAACGGCCTTGCTCCCTGGCCCCGTAGCTGGAGGCCTTGCGCCCGCCGAAGGGCACGTGGTAGTCCACGCCAGCCGTGGGCAGGTTGACCATCACCATGCCTGCCTGGGCGTGCCTCTTGAAATGCGTGGCATGGCGCAGGCTGGACGTGGCAATACCGGCCGAGAGGCCGAAGCTGGTGTCGTTGGCCACGGCCAAGGCCTCCTCATAGTCGCGCACCCGTATGACACTTGCCACAGGGCCGAAGACTTCCTCGCGGTTGATGCGCATCTGTGGCGCGGTCTCTGCGATCAAGGCTGGCGCCATGTAATAGCCTTCGGTGTCGCGCTGCAGACGGTTCCCGCCGCACACCAGTTCGCCGCCCTCGGCCCGGGCCAGGGCCACGTAGGCAAGGTCCTGCTCCAGCTGCGCCTCGCTGACCACGGGGCCGATTTCGGTGCCGGCCTTGAGTGCGTTGTCCACCCGCAGGGCACGCACACGCTGGGCCAGCGCATCAACGAAGCGGTCATGAATGCCGGCGGTAACGATCAACCGGCTGGAAGCGGTGCAACGCTGGCCGGTGGAGAAAAAGGCACTTTGTGCGCACAGTTCCACGGCCTGTGCCAGATCGGCGTCGTCGAGAACCACCTGGGGGTTCTTGCCCCCCATCTCCAGCTGCACCTTCTTGTGCTGTGCCACGCACGCTTCGGCAATGCGCCGGCCCACCGCCTGCGACCCGGTGAAGCTGATGCCGTCCACACCAGGGTGGTTGACGAGCGCCTCGCCCACGGTACGGCCCTGGCCCATGACCAGGTTGAAGACACCGGCGGGGACCCCGCTGCGGCTGATGATCTCGGCCAACGCCCAGGCGCTGCCTGGCACCAGGTCGGCAGGCTTGATGACCACGCAGTTGCCGTAGGCGAGCGCGGGGGCGATCTTCCACGCCGGAATGGCGATGGGGAAGTTCCAGGGGGTGACCAGGCCGATGACGCCGAGCGGCTCGCGTGTGATCTCCACACCGATGCCCGGGCGCACCGAGGGCAGCATCTCGCCAGCCGTGCGCAGGCATTCACCGGCGAAGAACTTGAAGATCTGGCCGGCACGCGTGACTTCTCCTATGGCCTCGGGCAGGGTTTTGCCCTCCTCTCGGGCCAGCAACTGGCCGAGGGCTTCGCGCCGGGCCAGGATTTCGCTGCCGATCTTCTCGAGCGCGTCGGCACGCGCCTGCACGCCGCTGGCAGACCACGCAGGGAACGCCGCCCGCGCGGCCTGCACGGCCAGGTCCACCTGGGCCGCGTCACCGGCGGCGTACTCGCCCACCAGGTCGCTGAGGTTGGATGGATTGACGTTGTGCAGAACAGAACTGCCGGCGACCCATTCGCCGTTGATGAGGTGTTTGTAGATGTCCATGGAAAAGCCTGGAGGGTTCAGGTGGAAGGTGAGGCTGCCTGAGGCAGTTCGATGCGGTAGAAACGCAGCGCGTTGCCAGCCATGACCGCTTGTTGCTGTTTGGCGTCGAGCCAGGCCAGCATGCGCCACATGGCGTCCACCAGGGGAGCGAAACCGATGCGCAGACCGGCAACCGGGAAGTTGCTGGCGAACATGCAGCGCTGCCAGCCAAACAGTTCGACCGTCTCGCGCACGATGCGGGCGTTGTCAGCTTCGGTCCAGGGCTGGTCGCGCAAGCCGAACTCGGAGAGCTTGACGTGCACGTTGGGCTGGGCGGCCAATGCGGCCATGCCCTCGCGCCAAAGCGCCAGCCCGGCCTCGCTGCGGTCCCAGGCGAAGCCATGGTGATTGAGCACGATGGCAAGCTGCGGAAAAGCCGCTGCCACCTCGGCCGCCTCGGTGAGGTGCCAGGCAGGCACGCGCAGGTCCCAGCTCAGCCCATGACGCTCAAGCAAGGCCAGCCCGCGCAGCCAGCGCTCGTCCTGCATGGTGCCGGGCAGGCCGCGAACGTCTTCACCCGGCGCACGGGCCGTCACGGGCTTGCTGCGTATGCCACGTACCGATGGATAAGCCAGGTGTTGTAGCAGGCGCTCTTCGGTGTCGGGCCGGTCCAGCCAGACATGGGCCACCACCGCATTCGGCATGCCGTGCTGGCGGTTCATACCGTGCAACCAGACGGTCTCCGCCACCTGTTCGCTCCGATCGCGTTCGGCTTCCACGTGCACCGTGGCCAGCACCCCGCAACCCTGGCTGATGCGCCGGTAATCGGGGGGCAGAAAGTTTTGCCGCAAGGCCTGGTGGTCACCCAGAAAGAAGGCCTCGGGATCGTAAGCCTGCTGCAACCAGGGATAGCTGCCTGCCCCCAAGTCCCAAAGGTGATGGTGTGCATCCACCACCGCCCGGGGCGGCA
>CAMLOF010000150.1 GCA_946481585.1 uncultured Macromonas sp.
TTATCTACATGCCCATGATTGCCGAGGCTTGCTTTGCCATGCTGGCCTGCGCGCGCATTGGCGCCATCCATTCGGTGGTGTTCGGCGGTTTTGCCAGCCACAGCCTGGCCAGCCGTATTGACGATGCGCAGCCCAAGGTCATCGTCAGTGCCGACGCAGGCATGCGCGGTGGCAAGGTGGTGCCCTACAAGCATTTGCTGGACGAGGCCATTCATCTGTCGGCCAACAAGCCCGCCAAGGTGCTGATGGTCAACCGTGGCCTGGCCGACTTGGCGCCCGTGGCCGGGCGCGACGTGGATTACGCCGAATTGCGCCAGATACACATGGATGCGCAGGTGCCTTGCGAGTGGGTGGAAAGCACCCACCCCAGCTACATCCTCTACACCAGCGGCACCACCGGCAAGCCCAAGGGCGTGCAGCGCGACACCGCCGGCTATGCCGTGGCGCTGGCTGCGTCCATGAGGCACATCTACATGGGCGAGCCGGGCGAGACCTACTTCTCCACCAGCGACATCGGCTGGGTGGTGGGGCACAGCTACATCATCTATGGGCCGCTGATCAACGGCATGGCCACCATCATGTACGAAGGGCTGCCCATCCGGCCTGATGCAGGCATCTGGTGGAGCCTGGTGGAGAAGTACAAGGTGTCCGTGATGTTCTCGGCGCCCACGGCGGCGCGCGTTCTCAAGAAGCAGGACCCGGCCTACCTCAGCAAGTACGATCTTTCCAGCCTCAAGGCCCTGTTCCTGGCGGGCGAGCCGCTGGACGAACCCACGGCCACCTGGATCGCTGACGCAATCAAGAAGCCCATCATCGACAACTATTGGCAGACGGAGACAGGTTGGCCCATCATGGCTATCTGCAATGGCGTTGAGAAGGCTCCCACCAAGTTCGGCTCGCCGGGCAAGGCCGTGTATGGGTACGACGTGAGGCTGATCGACGAATCCAGCGGCGAGGAGATCAACGAGCCCAACAAGAAGGGCGTCATCGCTGTGGAGGGGCCGTTGCCCCCCGGTTGCCTGCAGACCGTCTGGGGCGACGACGAGCGTTACGTCAAGACCTACTGGTCCAGCATTCACGGTCGCACGATGTACAGCACCTTCGATTGGGGGGTGCGCGATGAGGAAGGTTATTTCTTCATTCTTGGCCGTACCGACGACGTGATCAACGTGGCAGGTCACCGGCTGGGCACGCGTGAGATCGAGGAGAGCATTTCCAGTCATCCTGCGGTGGCCGAGGTGGCGGTGGTGGGCGTTGCAGACCAGCTCAAGGGGCAGGTGGCCGTGGCATTTGCGGTGCTCAAGGACGCTCGTCTTGCCGAAACGGACGCCGATGCGCTCAAACTGGAAGGCGCCATCATGAAAGTGGTGGACGATCAACTGGGCGCTGTGGCTCGCCCTGCGCGGGTGCGGTTTGTGACCGTTCTGCCCAAGACGCGCAGTGGTAAGTTGCTGCGGCGTGTCATTCAGGCGGTATGCGAGGGGCGTGACCCGGGTGACCTGACCACCATGGACGATCCGGCTGCATTGCAACAGATACGTGACCTGATGGCTTGATTTCGGCGCCCCCGCGAATTGCGGGAATTCACCCTTGTATTTGCAGCATGTGTCGCTATGATAGGCATGTACGAATACAAGGGTTCATTTATATATGCAGCAGATCATCGACTCAGATACTGGCGCGGAAGAGAAGGGTCGTGTGTTCGAGCTGGCGGCGGAGCTTTTCGGCATACTCGCCACGCCTATGCGTTTGCGCATCCTCAGCGCGCTTTGCGACAAGGAAAAATCGGTATCCGAACTCCTTGCCGAAATAGACACAACGCAACCCAACCTGTCTCAGCATTTGAACCTCCTGTACCGTTCTGGCGTGCTTGCCAAACGCAAGGATGGCACCCAGGTGATCTACCGCGTCCAGAGCGAGAAGGCCGTGATGCTCTGCCGCACGGTGTGCACGCAGATCGCCATTGAAATGGACGAGCCGTCTTCCATCCCCGCCTCCGAGCGGCTGTCACCTCGCGCTGCCAGCTGATGTCGCGTTCCGCTTTGCGCTTCGTTGGTGCTCTTTGGGTAGCGCTGGTGCTTAGCGGATGCGGTTCGCTAAACCTGGGTGTATCGGTTCCCATCGGGCCTCACACTGGCATTGGGGTGTCGGTTGGCAGTGACGGTCGTGTGGGTGTGGGGGTTGGCGTTTCGGTTGGTGCTGGGCAAGTCGGCGTAGGAACTTCGGGTCAACTGCCTCGCAAGGAGTCCGAAGAGCCTCCTTCCAAATAAGAGTGGCACCGCCCAGTGCGGCGGGTTTTGCACAAATATTTGCCACGGTCCGTGTGAACGGTGGCACAATCGCAGCTTTTGCACAGGTCCTTCCAGTCACTGTCGCATCCGCCAACCGGTTCAGCCGTGTCGCGGAAGGTTGTATTAACCAGCTAATGTTTCCCAGAGGGAAACGGAGGTCAGCGGACTCATGAGCGATTCCCCTTCGAACGCGGGCAGCGTCTATGTTGCTTACCAGGGCAACTCGTATCTCTTCGGCGGCAACGCGCCGTACGTGGAAGAGATGTACGAAAACTACCTGGCAGACCCCACCAGCGTGCCCGATTCGTGGCGTGGTTACTTCGACGCACTGCAGAACGTGCCAGCTGTTGACGGCACCGATGCTCGTGACGTTCCGCACCTCCCCGTCATCAATGCCTTTGCCGAGCGTGCCAAGCAGGGCGTGACCCAGGTCGTCATTGCTGCTGGTGCAGACTCTGATCTGGGCCGCAAGCGCGTGTCCACCCAGCAGCTGATTGCCGCGTACCGCAACGTTGGTCAGCGTTGGGCCGATCTGGATCCGCTCAAGCGCACTGAGCGCCCCTCCATTCCTGAGCTGGAGCCGTCTTTCTACGGTTTCAGCGATGCCGATCTGGAAACGGTGTTCAACACCAGCAACACGTTCTTCGGCCGTGAAACGATGTCGCTGCGCGAGTTGCTGAACGCGCTGCGTGAAACCTACTGCGGCGCCATCGGCTCCGAGTACATGTACATCACCGACCAGACGCAAAAGCGCTGGTGGCAGGAAAAGCTGGAAAGCATCCGCAGCAAGCCCAATTTCACTGCTGAAAAGAAAAAGCACATCCTGGAACGCCTGACCGCCGCTGAAGGTCTGGAGCGTTACCTGCACACCAAGTACGTCGGCCAGAAGCGTTTCTCCCTGGAGGGTGGTGAGAGCTTCATCGCTGCCATGGATGAGCTGATCCAGCAGGCTGGTGCCAAGGGTGTTCAGGAAATTGTGATTGGCATGGCCCACCGTGGCCGCCTGAACGTGCTGGTCAACACCCTGGGCAAGATGCCCAAGGACCTGTTTGCCGAGTTTGACCACACCGCCCCCGAGGAGCTGCCCGCTGGTGACGTGAAGTACCACCAGGGTTTCAGCTCCGACGTGACCACGGCTGGTGGTCCTGTCCACCTGAGCCTGGCGTTCAACCCGTCTCACCTGGAAATCGTGAACCCCGTGGTGGAAGGCTCCGTGCGTGCTCGCATGGACCGCCGTGGTGATGCCGAAGGCAAGCAGGTTCTTCCCGTGCTGGTGCACGGTGATGCAGCCTTCGCCGGCCAAGGCGTGAACCAGGAAACCCTGGCGCTGGCCGCAACACGTGGCTACACCACAGGCGGCACGGTGCACCTGATCATCAACAACCAGATCGGCTTCACCACGTCCGATCCGCGCGACCTGCGTTCCACGCTGTACTGCACCGACATCGTCAAAGGCGTCGAGTCCCCCGTGCTGCACGTCAACGGTGACGACCCCGAAGCCGTGGTGTTGGCGGTCCAGTTGGCGCTGGAATACCGCATGACCTTCCGCAAGGACGTGGTCGTGGACATCATCTGCTTCCGCAAGCTGGGCCACAACGAGCAGGACACCCCGAGCCTGACCCAGCCGCTGATGTACAAGAAGATTGCGCAGCACCCCGGTACCCGCAAGCTCTATGCCGACAAGCTGGCCGCTCAGGGTCTGGGCGAAACGCTGGGCGACGACATGGTCAAGGCCTACCGTGCCGCGCTGGACGAAGGCCGTCACACCATCGATCCGGTGCTGACCAACTTCAAGAGCAAGTACGCGGTGGACTGGGCGCCCTTCCTGGGCAAGAAGTGGACCGATGCTGCCGAAACGGCTATCCCTCTGTCTGAGTGGAAGCGCCTGTCCGAGAAGATCACCACGCTGCCCGACAGCGTCACTGCGCACCAGTTGGTCAAGAAGGTCTATGCCGACCGCGCTGCCATGGGCCGTGGCGAGATCAACGTCGACTGGGGTATGGGCGAACACATGGCGTTCGCGTCGCTGGTGGCCAGTGGCTATGCCGTGCGCCTGTCTGGTGAAGACTCCGGCCGTGGCACGTTCACGCACCGTCACGCCGTCATCCACGACCAGAACCGCGAGAAGTGGAACGAAGGCACGTACATTCCGCTGCAGAACGTGGCCGAGAACCAGGCTCCGTTCGTCGTCATCGATTCCATCCTGTCCGAAGAGGCTGTGCTGGGCTTCGAGTACGGCTATGCGTCTGCCGACCCCCACACCCTGGTGATCTGGGAAGCTCAGTTCGGTGACTTCGCCAACGGCGCACAGGTGGTGATCGACCAGTTCATCGCTTCCGGCGAAGTGAAGTGGGGCCGCCTCAACGGCATCACCCTGATGCTGCCGCACGGCTACGAAGGCCAGGGTCCTGAGCACTCGTCGGCTCGTGTCGAGCGTTTCATGCAGCTGGCCGCTGACACCAACATGCAGATCGTGCAGCCCACCACGGCCAGCCAGATCTTCCACGTGCTGCGCCGCCAGATGGTGCGCAACCTGCGCAAGCCGCTGGTGATCTTCACGCCGAAGTCGCTGCTGCGCAACAAGGACGCTACCTCGCCGCTGAGCGAGTTCACCAAGGGCGGTTTCCAGACCGTCCTGGGCGAACAAAACGCCGAGGTGGTGAAGAATGCCGCCAAGGTCAAGCGCGTGATCGCCTGTTCCGGCAAGGTCTATTACGACCTGGTCAAGAAGCGTGAGGAGAAGGGTGCAGACGACGTGGCCATCATCCGCGTCGAGCAGCTGTATCCGTTCCCGCACAAGGCTTTTGCTGCTGAGATCAAGCGTTTCTCGAATGCGGTGGACGTGGTGTGGTGCCAGGACGAGCCGCAGAACCAGGGGGCCTGGTTCTTCGTGCAGCACAACATTCACGAGAACATGCTCGAAGGTCAACGACTGGGCTACGCGGGCCGTGCGGCTTCCGCTTCGCCTGCCGTGGGTTACGCACACCTGCACCAGGACCAGCAGAAGACCCTCGTGGACGCGGCTTTCGCCAAGCTCAAGGGCTTCATCCTGACCAAGTAAGCACCAGAACAGAACAACGCATTCAAGGACAGTTACATCATGGCTATCGTAGAAGTCAAAGTACCTCAGTTGTCGGAATCCGTGGCCGAGGCGACCCTGCTGCAGTGGAAGAAGAAGGTTGGCGAAACCGTCGCTGCCGATGAAATCCTGATCGAGATCGAAACCGACAAGGTCGTGCTGGAAGTGCCGGCGCCGTCCGCTGGCGTGCTGTCGGAGCTGGTGGTGGGTGATGGCGGCACCGTCGTGTCCGACCAGGTGATCGCCCGCATCGACACCGACGGCAAGGTTGCCGCAGCGCCTGCTGCTGCTCCCGCCGCTGCGCCTGCTGCGGCCCCGGCTGCTGCCGCAGCAGCCTCGAAGGACATGAGCGCTGTGGCCATGCCCGCCGCCGCCAAGCTGATGGCTGACAACAATCTGGCTGCTGGCTCGGTTGCAGGCACCGGCAAGGACGGTCGCGTGACCAAGGGCGACGTGCTGGCCGCCGTGGCTGGCGGTGCCGCCAAGCCTGCCGCTGCACCGGTGGCCATCCCCACCGGCGCTCCCACCAAGGTGCTGCCCCAGGTGGCTGCACCTTCCGTGGACCTGGGCAACCGCCCTGAGCAGCGCGTGCCGATGAGCCGTCTGCGTGCCCGTGTGGCCGAGCGTCTGCTGCAGTCCCAATCCACCAACGCCATCCTCACCACCTTCAACGAGGTCAACATGGCTCCGGTCATGGACCTGCGCAAGCGCTTCCAGGACCAGTTCACCAAGGAGCATGGCGTCAAGCTGGGCTTCATGAGCTTCTTCGTCAAGGCCGCCGTGCACGCGCTGAAGAAGTTTCCGGTGCTCAACGCCTCGGTCGACGGTAACGACATCGTCTACCACGGCTACTTTGACATCGGTATCGCCGTGGGTTCGCCCCGTGGCCTGGTGGTGCCCATCCTGCGCAACGCAGACCAGATGAGCTTCGCCGACATCGAGAAGAAGATCGCCGAGTTCGGCAAGAAGGCACAGGACGGCAAGCTGGGCATTGAAGACATGACCGGCGGCACGTTCTCGATCTCCAACGGCGGCACCTTCGGCTCCATGCTGTCCACGCCCATCATCAACCCGCCGCAGTCGGCCATTCTGGGCGTGCACGCCACCAAGGATCGCGCCGTGGTGGAAAACGGTCAGGTCGTGGTCCGTCCGATCAACTACCTGGCCATGAGCTACGACCACCGCATCATCGACGGCCGCGAAGCCGTGCTGGGCCTGGTCGCCATGAAGGAAGCGCTGGAAGATCCGTCGCGCCTGCTGTTCAACATCTGATTGGCAAGTCAGTGAACACGACGCCCCTTCGGGGGCGTTTGTCCAACCTCACAGGAAAAGAACATGTCACAAGCATTTGACGTCGTCGTGATTGGTGCAGGCCCCGGCGGCTACATCGCCGCCATCCGCGCGGCCCAGCTCGGCTTCAAGGTCGCGTGTATTGACGAGTGGAAGAACGCCGCAGGCGGCCCCGCTCCTGGCGGCACCTGCACCAACGTGGGCTGCATTCCCTCCAAGGCGCTGCTGCAGTCTTCCGAGCACTTCGAGCATGCCAACCACCACTTCGCCGATCACGGCATCTCCACCGGCACGGTGAAGATGGACGTGGCGAAGATGATCGCCCGCAAAGACACCGTCGTGAAGCAGAACAACGACGGCATCCTCTACCTGTTCAAGAAGAACAAGGTCACCTTCTTCCACGGCCGTGGTTCGTTCGTGAAAGCGGTTGATGGCGGTTACGAGGTTGCTGTTTCCGGCGACAAGCCGGAAACCCTGGTGGGCAAGCAGGTGATCGTGGCCACGGGCTCCAACGCCCGCGCGCTGCCCGGCGTACCGTTCGACGAGCAGAACGTGCTGAGCAACGACGGTGCGCTGCGCATTGGCGCAGTGCCCAAGAAGCTGGGCCTGATCGGCTC
>CAMLOF010000151.1 GCA_946481585.1 uncultured Macromonas sp.
CGCGCAGGATCTTGTTGGTGGTGCGGGGGTACACGTAGTCGGTGCCCAGCAGCACGAAGCGCTTGGCGCCGCCGCCGTCCTTGCTCATCAGGTATTCCACGGCGGGAATGGCCTGCTGGTTGGGCGCGGCGCCGGTGTAGAACACGTTCTTGCTCAGTTCCTCGCCCTCGTACTGCACGGGGTAGAACAGCAGGCCGTTCAATTCTTCATACACAGGCAGCACCGACTTGCGGCTCACCGAAGTCCAGCAGCCGAAGGTCACGGCCACCTTGTCTTGGGTCAGCAGCTGGCGGGCCTTTTCGGCAAACAGCGGCCAGTTGGAAGCCGGGTCCACCACCACGGGCTCCAGCTTCTTGCCCAGCACGCCACCCTTGGCGTTGATTTCCTCGATGGCCATGAGCACGGTGTCTTTCAACACGGTTTCGGAAATGGCCATGGTGCCCGACAGGCTGTGCAACACACCGACCTTGATGGTGTCGGCGGCCTGGGCGGGCAAGGCGGCCAGGCCAAGCGATGCGGCGGCTGCCGCAGCGGACAGGACTTTGAGCGTAGAACGACGTTGCATGGTGAGACTCCGTTTCCAGGGTTCGGACGAGGGTTGGGACATTTGCCCGGCGCTCTGGCACCTAAGGCCTTTGCACCGTGGACAGGTCCATGCTAGGGATTACCCTGGAGGGCGTCTGTACGCCGGGTGGCGTACGTGATACGCCTTAACACGCAAAATCGGCAGTTATTACCCATGTATCAACACGGCATGGGCACTTTGAACGCATAATCCGACAAAAAAGAACAGTCATTCTGCGAATCCAGGGAGTTGCCGCCATTTATCGAGCCAGACTGCCTTCATGACGACAGGGTCGAAACCACTGCCGACCGCCTTCTCCCGCTTGTACGCCGGGCTGGATTCCGCGTTGCAAGCGTTCTCGGCTTACTGGATACCCCTGCTGGTGGGTCTCTTCTCGATTGTTGCCCTGGTCAGCTGGAACAGTGAATACCCGGCCAGCCAGGGCCAGACGCTGCCCTTCCATGCCAACATGGAATCGGTTTCGGCGTCTGAACAGACCGTGGATTCGCTTCGCACGACGCCTGCGGTAACGCGTTGGGACACCCGTCTTTCGGAAAAACCGCTTTGGGTGTGGATCCCCCTTCCCGCGCCAGCCAACGGCACGCCGCGCGTGTTGGAGTTTCCTTCGCGCCATGCCACTGAAACACTCTGCTGGGACGGCAGCAGCCTGACGCAACTGGGCACGGTTACCAGAGAGGCCTTGGGCGGCGGCATGCGCGAGTCCCGTGCGGGCTTTGCCTTGGACCTTCCCCCCAATACAACGAGCGTGTTGTGTGAAGCGCGTTTCCTGGGCCCGGCACGCTTTACGGCCAAGGTTTGGCAGCTGGACGAACTGGCCACGCGCGAACAGGAATTCCACCGCAACGCGGGCCTGCTCGACGGTGGCATGCTCGTGCTGGCCCTGTTCACGTTGATCGCGGGCTTCATCAACCGCGATCGCAATTACCTCGTCTTCGCGGCATGGCTGGTCATCAACCTGCGCATGGCGGCTCTTTCGGCAGGGTGGGACCAGCAATGGCTGGGCCAGACCATTCCCTTTACGTGGCTGGTGCACCTGCGCCCCATCACGCTGGCGCTGTACTTCCTGGTCACGGTGGTGCTGTTCCGCACGCTGTTTGAAAACGATCTGCTCAAGACTGGTGGCGACAAGCTGGTGCGCGCCGTGCAATGGGCGTGTTTTCCGCTGCTGCTGCTGTCGGCGGTGTTGCCTTATGCACGCTTTCTGCCGCTCATATGGGTGAGCACTGGCATAGGCATTGCCATACTGGTGTATTCGCTCACCCGCATTTTGTTGCGCACACGTTCGCGCGTGGCCATGTGGTACGCGGCCTCCATTGGCATTGCGCTTTTTGCCAGCCTGTACGAGGTGATTTCGGCGGCGCTGGGCATCAAGGGGTTGATCGGCGCGGTCAACAGCGTCACGGCGGCACTGGCGTCCAGTCTGCTGGCCTCGCTGGCCATTGCCGAGCAGATGCGCCAGGAGCACCAGCAGCGGCTGGAAATCCAGGCCGAGCTGCAGCATGCGTATGAGGTCATTCCCATTGGCCTGTTCACGCTGGACTTGCGCGGGCGCTTCCTGAGCGCCAACCCTGCCCTGCGCGACATGCTGGAGGCCGAAGTGATGGTGCCCGGCCAGGACCAGTGGCAGCACTACTTCAGTGACACGGACTGGGCGCGCCTGTCCAGCCGCACCCTGGTGGGCGAACCGGTGGAGATGGAGCTTGCTCTGGCACAGCCCGGGCACGGCGCCAAACGCTTCCTGGTGAAGGCCGCGCTGGCCAGTGACAAGATCGAAGGTTCGCTGCAGGACATCACCGAAAAAGCGCTGGCCACGGAGCACCTGCAGTTCCTGGCCAACCACGACACGCTCACCAAGGTGTTGAACCGCCGCGGCATCGAAACCATGCTGCAGTCGGGCCTGAACCGCCTGGGGCGCGGCAAGCCACTGGCCGTGGCCTACCTGGATCTCGACCGCTTCAAGCTCATCAACGACCTGTACGGCCACACCGCTGGCGACGCCGTGCTGCAACAAGTGTGCGAGCGTGCGCAAGGCCCCTTGATGCCCAACATGCACATCGGGCGTGTGGGTGGCGACGAATTCCTCATCGTGATGAGCGACACCCAACTGGCCCAGGCCGAGACGGTGTGCCGCGAGATCGTGACCTGCCTGTCCACGGGCGCTTATCAGGTGGGTGACCGCGCCTTCCACGTGCGCGGCTCGATCGGTTTGATCGAGGTGGGGCTGGGCACGTCAGCGAAGGACGTGGTGTCCACCGCCGACCGCGCCTGCCGCGAGGCCAAGAAGGGCAAAGCCGGGCTGGTGGTGTATGAACAGGGCTCGCGCGTGTTCACCGACCACGAGGCTGAAATGCAACTGGTGGAGCGCCTGTCCACCAGCCAGACCATCGACGGTCTGTTCCTGGAGATGCAGCCCATCATGTCGCTCAGCCAGCCGCACGCTTCGCTGAACTTTGAAGTGCTGCTGCGCATGCACGACGCCAATGGCGACCGCGTGCCCACCGACCGCCTCATCCACGCTGGCGAGAACGCGGGGCGCATGGGGGTGATCGACCGCTGGGTGCTGAGCACGGCGCTGGACTGGCTCAAGCGCAACGACTCGCGCTTGCCACTCAACCAGTTCGTCTGCCTGAACCTGAGCGGCGCGTCACTCAACGACGAGCTGTTCATGGAGGACGTGTTCCGCATGCTGGAGGCCGCAGGCCCCATTGCGCACCGGCTGTGCCTGGAGATCACCGAAAGCGTGGCGCTGCATGACATGGGCAACACGCGGCGCTTCATCGACAAGGTGCGCAGCTACGGTGCCAAGGTGGCGCTGGACGATTTTGGCGCGGGATACACGTCGTTCTCGTACCTGAAGGACCTGCCTGCCGACCTGCTGAAGATCGACGGCAGTTTCATCGTCAACATGAACCGGCACCCGGCCAACGTGGCCATTGTGGAAGCCATCGTCAGCCTGGCGCAGAACCTGGGTATGAAGACCATTGCCGAGTGGGCCGAGGACTTCGAGACGGTGGAAACGCTGGCAGAGATTGGCGTGGACTACGTGCAGGGTTTTGTGGTGGCACGCCCGCAACACCCCGACAAGATCCTGAGCGTGCGCTCTGGCGCCGACTTCATTCAGGACAAGACGCTGCTGGACTACCTGAGCACCCTGGCCGACGACGACGAACTCGGCCATGTGGACTTGGTGCTGGGTGAACCACAGCCCGTCAGCGGGGCTGCACCTG
This sequence comes from uncultured Macromonas sp., assembly GCA_946481585.1. The sequence goes on from CAMLOF010000151.1 coordinate 3,814, forward strand.
AGGCCCCGCACACCAAGGTCACTTGAGGGCCCTGCCCCACTGCCTTAGACCAGGTACAGGTCAGGGTGGTGAGTGTGGAACATGTAGTCACTCAAAGGGTGGTCCATGCTCTTCCACAGGTCTTCCACGTTGAACACGTCCAGGTACATGATGCGGTGCGGCAGGTTGAACACGTGCTGCAGCGGCACATAACCCATGCCAGGGTACACGTCCTGGAACAGCAGGCGTTCGTACTGGCGGTCGATCGGCGAGCGCGCCGTGATGACCATGTAGCGAATGTCGTTGAGCAGGCAGTAGTGGTAGTAGGCCTTGAACAGCACCGTCTTGACGACGCGACCCACCTTGTCCTGCGTGATGCCCAGCCGCGTGGCTTCGGCCAGGCCCTTGCCCTGCATCCAGGTGGGCAGGTCGATGGTGCCTTCCATGCCAAGCGGGCGGTGCCGATTGGTCTGGATGCGCATGGTGCCCAGGGGTGAACCGTCGAGCTTGGATTCGGCCAGCAGCAAGGCCACGCCCGGTGCGGTGTCCAGCGGCTCGGGGCGCTGCAGAGCGGCTGCCACGGCAGGCTCAAGATGCCTTGCATAGGCGGCATGCCGTATGTTGACGGCTTTCTGGACTTCCTCTTCCGAACGTGCCAACCGCACCGTGAACGGCAACGATTCGCTGACCCCATGCTGCCGGACTGCTGCATGACCGGACGGCGCCCGTTCGTGCAACACATGCGCATGGCTCCCCAAAACCTCAGAAACAGCACTCGCGTACATGGTGAATCCCTCCAGTGAACCGTCCACGGTGTCGCGGATCGGCATGAATTCACTTTACGCAGCAAGCATCACAACTTGAGTTGGAAAAACGCTGTTTCGGATGTCAGATTTCCCTTACACGCCTGTCGGTCGTTGGAGTGATCGCACCCGGTTCATAGCCATGGCGGCGGCAGCGGTGCGGGTTTCCACACCCAGCTTGGCGTGCACCCGTTCCAGGTGCTTTTTGACGGTGGCGGGGCTGGCGCCCAGGATGTCGGCAATGTCGCGGTTGATCTTGCCCTGCGACACCCAGTAGAGCACTTCGGCCTCGCGCGCCGTCAGCCCGAAGGCCTGCACCAGGCTCTCGATGGCGACGGCGTCGGAGGTCTCCTCCATCACGATGAGCCAGTCGCCCCCTGCGCCTCCGGCAGGGTCGTCTTCGTCACCAATGTGGCGGTGCAGCCGGAAGGTCAGGCGGCGTGGGCCGAGGGTAAGGGTCAAACGTGGCGGCTCCACCACGGGCCCGGCGGTTTCTTCGGACAGGTGGCGGCGCAGCCACTGCAGCACGGGCTCGGGCGTGACCGGCGCCTCTGTGCCGCAGTAGCGGCGCAGCAGGTCACGCGCCAGCGGGGTCTGCCACATCAGTTTGCCGTCGCTGGCGCGCACGGTGATGGTGGCGTATCCAAATGCGTCGAGCGCGTTGCGTGCCTGCTGGCGCTCCAGCGCGCCCTGGCGGGCCTGCCGGGCGGTGCGCAGGTGCACGCCCATGCGGGCAATCACCTCCTGCGGCTTCACGGGTTTGGTCACGTAATCCACGCCGCCTGCGGCCAGCGCGGCCACCAGGTGCTCGGTTTCGGTCAGCCCGGTCATGAAGATGATGGGTATCTGCGCCGTCTCAGGGTTGGCCTTGAGGCGGCGAGCCACCTCGAAGCCGTCCATGCCCGGCATGACGGCATCCAGCAGCACCACGTCGGGCTGGGCCTGGCGCGCACGGGCCAAAGCGGTTTCGCCATCCAGCGCCACCAGCACGGTGTGGCCGGTTTCGTCCAGGGTGTCGTGCAGCACAGCCAGGTTCTCCGGCACGTCGTCCACGATCAGCACGACCGGGGCGTCATCATCCTCCAAGGTGTTCAGCCTCATCCAAGGCCTCCTGCAATATTTGTTCAATGGATTCAAAACGGAATTCGCGGGCGAGCGCACGCAAGCGTTGCAGTGGCTGGGCGCAATCGGCGTGCAGCTCGCTCAGGCGGTCGATCTGCTGCACAAAGCCACGGTAGTAGCCCAGGCGGGCCAGTTCGCGCAGCGTGCCCAGTGCTGTGGCGTCCAGGCCATGCGCCAGTTGTGTGGCAGGCGGCCAGGTGGATGCCGGTGTTACCGCCGCCTGCGCGGCAACGTCGGCGGCCTGCCAGGTCAACCCCAATCGCTGCCCCAGCCAGTGCAGCAATTCGTCGCGCCGCACGGGTTTGACGAGGAAGTCTTGCGGCGGCAGGCCAATGTCGTTGTCCAGCCCCTTGTCAAATGCGTTGGCCGACACCACCGCCAGCGCGGGCGCAGGCTGCAGGCCCATGGCGCGGATATGCCGCAGCGTTTCCCAGCCGTCCATGCCGGGCATGGCCAGGTCCATGAAAACCACGTCGGGCCGCAGGCCGTCGCGCAGCACGCGCAGCGCGTCTTCACCATGGGTGGCCAGCGTTACCGCAAAGCCCAGGGGCTCCAGCCAGCGCGCCAGCAGCTGGCGGTCGGCCTCCTCGTTGTCCACCACCAGCACCCGTCGGCGCGCACCCTCGTAGCCCCTGTAAAGGGGTGCCAGTACGGGCTGTGCCGCGGGCGCCTCTTCATTCAGTTCCGGCAGGAACAGGCGCAGGCGAAAGGTCGTACCGTCCCCCAGGCGGCTGCTGGCCGTCAGTTCGCCGCCCATCAGGTCGGCCAGCATGCGGGCAATGGTCAGCCCCAGGCCCGAGCCGGGCGCGCTGCCGCTGGCGTGTGCCGCGCCACGCGCAAAGGGCTCGAAGATGCGGTCCAGCTCCTCCGGCGCAATGCCGGGGCCGGTGTCGCTCACCTCGAAGGTGGCCATCTCGCGCACATGGCGAATGCTCAACCGCACTTCGCCTTGCTGGGTGAACTTCACCGCGTTGCCCAGCAGGTTGATGAGGATCTGGCGCACACGCTTTTCATCTGCACGTACCACGGGCGGCCACCAGGCGGGCGCGTCGAACACAAAGCGCAGCCCCTTGGCCTGGGCCTGCCACTCGAACATGGCGGCCACCTCGCGCACGGTGTCCTGCCAGCGCCAGGGCTTCAAATCCAGCGTCAGCTTGCCAGATTCGATGCGCGCAATGTCCAGCGTGCCTTCGATGAGCGACAGCAGGTGGTCCCCACCCCGGCGGATGACCTGGATGGCGTGCGAGCGGTGGGCGGGCATGCCTTCGTCTTCTTGGAGCAGTTGCGCGTAGCCCAGGATGCTGTTGAGCGGCGTGCGCAACTCGTGGCTGATGTTGCTGATGTAGCGCGTCTTGGCCTGGTTGGCCTGGTCGGCCTGTTCGCGCGCGCGGTCGGCCACCTGCTTGGCCTGCTGCAGTTGTTCGTCGGTGCGGCGGTGGGAATCGATCTCCTGCATCAGCAACCGCGTCTGGCGGTTGGACTCTTCCTGCGCCACCTCGCGGCTCTTGTGCGCCAGCACCAGCCACC
>CAMLOF010000152.1 GCA_946481585.1 uncultured Macromonas sp.
TAGAAGTCGGCGTCGCTCTTGCCTATGGCTTCCTCGGGATTGTTCAGGCCGTAGCGACGTGCCAGGCTCGGGTTGATGCGAATGAAGCGGGACTGATGGTCTTTGAAATAGACCTGGTCGGGAATGTTGTCGATCAACGCCAGCAGCAGGTCGTGCTCGTAGGCAGCCTCGCGGCGCAGTTCGTAGGTTTCGGTGACATCGTTCCAGTGGACGACGACGCCTTGCTTGACGTCATCGACGATGAAGTCGTGCGCACGCCGACGAAGCCAACGCCCACCGCGGGTGCGGAAATGGACCTTTTCGCCCAGATGGGCATCCAGCACCCGGACAAAGAAGCGATCTTTGGACAGCTCGGGTTCGTCAATCTGTGCCAGCACTGTGTCAGTCAACTCATCCAGAGTGAAGCGCGATATCTGCTCATCGGTCAAACCCCAGATTGCCAGATAGCGCTGGTTCCATATCCACGGCTGCCCCTTCATGTCGAGCACGATCACGCCATCGGGATTGGATTCGATCAGAGCCGCACAATCTTTAAAATTGATATTACCGCTTATCATTTGCTATGTAATTATGTAAGTATCATAATTACACTGCATATTTATTTTTTAAGAAGTATTTTTCAGAATAACCAAGCGCAACAGTGGGGATGCCCACACCGCCTTGCGGCGGGTAGGCACCCCCACGAAAACAGGTGCTTCAGGCCAGCGTTTCCAGCGCCAGCACGCCCGTGGCTGTGTTGGAGATGGGGATGTGGTAGTTGCTGTGCACCTTGCGCACGCCTGCGCCCGCTGTGGTGAGCGCGCCACGCATGGCCAGCCACATCAGCAGTTCGACGCCCTGGGTACCTGCTTTTTCCACCAGTTCCAGGTCGCTGAACTGGGTGGCCCATTCGGGGTTGGACACCATGCTTTCCAGGAACTGCTGGTCGAACGCTTTGTTGATGAAACCAGCGCGTTCGCCCTCGAGCTGGTGGCTCAGGCCGCCCGTGGCCATCACCGCCACACGCTTGTCGCTGTTCCACGACTGGATGGCTTCGCCCACGGCCTTGCCCAGCTTGTACACACGCTTGGCGGTGGGCAGCGGGAACTGCACGGTGTTGATGTCGATGGGCACGATCTGCACGGGGGCCACGGCATCGTTCGGCCAGAAGAGCTTGAGCGGCAGCGTGCAAGCATGGTCCACCAGCATTTCCTGGCAGGTGACGATGTCGAATTCCTTGGCGATGAGCTGGTTGATGATGTGCCAGGACAACTCGGGGCAGCCTGCCACCGGCGGCATCGTGGGAATGCCCCAGCCTTCGTCGGCGTTGTTGTATTCGGCCGCAGCACCCACGGCGAAGGTGGGCATCTTGTCGAGGAAGAAGTTGAGGCCGTGGTCGTTGTAGAAGACCACGAGCACGTCGGGCTTGACCTTGCCCAGCCAGTCGTGGATGGGTGGGAAGCCGTCGAAGAAGGGCTTCCAGTAGGGATCGTTCTGCAGACCCTTGGCAATGGCGCCGCCAATGGCAGGGATATGGGACGTGGCCAGGCCACCGATGAGTTGTGCCATGTGTGTGCTCCTGCTGTTTACTTTTGTGCGGCGGCTTGCCAGTCGGGTTGCTGGTTGGCGGCCACCAGCTTGGCCATGAAGGCTTCCTTGGTGGTGCCTGTCTGCTGGGCGCCAATGTCTTGCATGTTCAGCCCGAAGATGCCTGCGAACTTGGCCAGGTAATAGGCGTTGCCGCCTGCGTCCAGCAGCGCCAGCACCTGCTTGGAACGGATGGCAGCGGCCTGCTCTTCGTTCAGCTGGTACTTCTTCATGTAGGCCTCGGGGTCGGCCACGAAGGCCTCGCGGTTGGCCTTGTCGTTGAAGGAGAAGCACATCTTGTTCAGGGCATAGCCCTTCTTGGCCAGATCGCCGTCGAAGGGCGTGGTGCCCGGAATGGTGAGGGGCGCGGTGGTCACGTTTGGCTCCTTGCGGTTGGTGTGTGTTGGCCGCGAAGTATTCCGAAACGTTTGACCAAGATAAACAGATGAATCATCATATGACTCATGAGTAAATTCGATTGGTCAGATTTGGATGCCAACCTGCTGCGCCTGCTGGTAACGGTGGTGGAGGCAGGTTCGGTGACGGGTGCGGCGCAGCGGCTGGGGGTGACGCAGTCGGCGGTGAGCCACCTGCTGGACAAGTTGCGCGAGATCGTGGGCGACCCGCTGTTCGTGAAATCGGGGCGGGGCATTGTGGCCACGGCACGAGCCGAGGCTTTGGCACCGCAAGCGCGCGAGTTGCTGGCAGCACTGGAGCGTTTTGCCATGTCGGGGGCGTTTGACCCTGCGCGCTGGGAAACCACTTTCACCATCGCCGCCAACGACTTCCAGCGCGATGTGCTGCTGCCCTCGCTCATGGCTCGCCTGCGCCAGGCAGCGCCCGGCTTGAGCCTGAGGGTGATTCCATCGGACGTGCCCAGCCTGGAGATGCTGCGCCACGAGCACTGCCAGTTGGTGATCAGCCCGCGCCCGCCGGATGGTGCGGACATTGTGCAAAAGCGCCTGTTCGAGGATGAATACCGGGTGTTTTACGACCCCGCCGTGCGCCAAGCCCCCAGGGACGCCAGCGAGTACTTGGCCGCCGACCATGCCACCGTGGTGTATGAGCCGCGCCGCTCGCTGGACCTGGACCAATGGCTGGCCGCAAAGGGCGTGCAGCGGCGCTTTAGGGTGATGGTGCCGGGCTTTGCGGGGTTGCCGTCTTTTTTGCAGGGCAGCGACCTGCTGGCCACCGCGCCCGGCCTGCTGCGCCTGCACCTGCTGCGCGGGCTGGCCAGCGCGCCGGTGCCTGTGCCCTGCCCCGCCATGCCCATGTACCTGATCTGGCACATGCGGCACCAGCACGACCCGGCCCACCGCTGGCTGCGCGGTGAGCTGGAGGCGCTGGTGCCGCAGGCCGTCAGCCCTGCGCGCGGTGCGCCTGCCGGTACTGCTGTGGGCTGAGGCCGGTACGGCGCTTGAAGAAACGCGAGAAGTAGGCCGGGTCATCGAAGCCCAGCTCTGCCGCCAGGCTTGCCGCAGGCGCTGCGATGTAGACGAGGCGGCGACAGGCCTCGCGGGTCAGGCGTTCGTGCACCAGTTCCAGCGCGCTGCGGCCGCTTTCGGCACGCACCAGCCGATTGAGGCGCTGGGTGGACAGGCCCAGGCGCGAGGCGTAACGTTCCAGCGGCCAGTGCTCCAGGAAGTGCTGTTCCACCAGCAGCAGGAAACGCGTGAAAAGCGCCTGGTGGCGGTGTGCCCGTTCCCCCTGCCCGGCCTGACGCCCCTGGGCGCTGGCCTGTGACAGCCGCCAAACCACGGCGCGCGCCAGCCACAGCACCACCGGCGAGTCACCCGAGCCGGGCCACAGGAACTCCTGCGTCAGCTCGCGGAACAGCGCGTCGAGCCGCTGCGTCACGCCGTCCTGTGGCGTAAAGTGCAAGATGCCTGGCGCATCAAACAACACCCGGAAGGCTTCGCCCACCGATTGGAACTCCCCCTCCACCAGAAAACGCGCGCTCAGCGTCAACACCAGACCGTCGGTGTCGGGGGCGAAACGAAAGCCGTGCACCACCCCCGGCGGCACCACGATGGCGGCAGGCCCCGTTACATCGGCATGCCACTCGTCCAACGCCACCTGGGCTTGGCCGCGGTAGAGCCAGAGCACCTGGTACAGGCCGTGGTGCACGTGGGGCTGGATCTCCCAGTGGTAGAGGCGGCTGCGGGACTGCACCTCTTCGATGTGCAGCATTTCCTGCCCCAGCGTGGCGGCTTCGCCATAGAGGGCAAAGCTGGGAATGGCCGTGCCTGGGCGGTGTGTGGGTGCAGAGCTTGGGATGGGCATGCAGAAATCAACTTGATCGAAAAGTACAAGCTTTGACCATGATTATTGCAGTGTCTTTGTGCGCTGGCGAGCCTACAGTTCGTCGTCGCGAACCACTCACGGAGACAACGCATGACGCCTTTCAGCTTCGACCCCTATTCCCCCGCCGTTGACGCGGACCCCTTCCCCTACTACAAGCGCCTGCGCGACGAGTTCCCCTGCTTCTGGAGTTCCGAAGCGCAGATGTGGGTGCTGTCGCGCTACGCCGACATCGTGACCGCCGGGCAGGACTGGCAGACCTATTCCAGCGCGAGCGGCAACCTGATGACGGAACTGCCCGGCCGCGCCGGAGCCACCCTGGGCAGCTCCGACCCACCGCGCCACGACCGCCTGCGCGGCCTGATCCAGCACGCCTTCATGAAGCGCAACCTGCTGGCCCTGGAAGAGCCCATCCGCGCCGTGGCGCAGCAGGTGTTCGGGCAGTTGCAGGGTGTGAAACAGTTCGACTTCAAAGACGTGTCCTCGCAGTTCACGGTGAAGGTGCTGATGGCCGCGCTGGGCCTGCCCATGGGCGACGAGGCCATCGTGGACGAGCAGACCGTGCGCGACAACGCCGTGCTGATGGTGCAGAGCGATTCGCGTACCCGCACCAAGGGCCCCGAACACATTGCCGCCTACAACTGGATGCAGGACTACGCGAGCAAGGTGATTGCCATGCGCCGCGCCGACCCCCGCAACGACCTGATCAGCCACTTTGCCCAGGCCGAGATCGACGGCGACCGCCTGGACGAGCGCGAAGTGCTGCTGACCACGACCACGCTGATCATGGCGGGCGTGGAGTCGCTGGGCGGCTTCATGATGATGTTCGCCTACAACCTGGCGACCTTTGACGAAGCGCGCCGCGCCGTGGTGAACGACCCGGAGCTGCTGCCCGACGCGATCGAGGAAAGCCTGCGCTACAACACATCGGCCCAGCGCTTCCGCCGCCGCCTGATGAAGGACGTGACGCTGCACGGCCAGACCATGAAGGAAGGCGACTTTGTGTGCCTGGCCTATGGCTCGGGCAACCGCGACGAGCGCCAGTTCCCCAACCCGGACGTGTACGACATCACCCGCAAGCCGCGTGGCCACCTGGGCTTTGGCGGCGGCGTGCACGCCTGCCTGGGCACGGCCATTGCCCGCCTGGCAGTGAAGATCGCCTTCGAGGAATTCCACAAAGTGGTACCCGAGTACCGCCGCGTGGCCGACCAACTGCCCTGGATGCCTTCGTCCACCTTCCGCAGCCCGCTGGTGCTGCAACTGGCCGCAGGCTGAAACGCTACCCGAGACGAGGAAACGCCCATGACGAACATCACCTACGTAGAGGCCTCTGGCCAAGCCACCACCGTGTCCCTGCCCGACGGCTGGAACCTCATGCAGGGCGCCATCGCCAACGGCATTGAGGGCATTCTGGGCGAGTGCGGCGGCTCTTGCGCCTGTGCCACCTGCCACTGCTACGTGGACGAAGCCCGCCTGGGCGACCTGCCCCCGCCTTCGGAAAACGAGCTGGACATGCTGGCCAACGTGGCGGCAGAGCGCCGCCCCAACAGCCGCCTGGCCTGCCAGATCAAGGCTTCGCCGCTGCTGGAAGGGCTGATGCTGCAACTGCCCGAAACGCAGGAGTGACGCGGCCATGAACTCCGACGTCAGCGCGGACACCCCCACCCCAGTTAGCGTGGTGATCGTGGGCGCAGGCCAGGCTGGCGTGCAGACCGCCGAGGCCCTGCGCAGCGGCGGCTACACCGGCCCCATCACCCTGCTGGGTGATGAACCGCACGGCCCCTACCACCGCCCGCCTTTGTCCAAAGCCTGGCTGGCGGGCGAGATGGACGCCGCCCAGTTGGTGATGCGCGCGCCCGAGATGCTGGCCCGCAAGGGCATAGACCTGCGCACTGGCGTGCATGTGGCTACCATTGATCGTGCCGCACACCAACTGCAACTGGCCGATGGCAGTACCCTGCCCTACGGCGCGCTGGTGCTGGCCACCGGCGCCACCCCGCGCACGCTGCCTCTGCCTGGGGGTGATGCGCCCGGCGTGCTGGCCCTGCGCGGCAAGGACGATGCGTCGGCCATTGCCGAGCGCATGGCCGCGTGCCTGGCAGCGCAACAGCCGGTGGTGGTGATCGGCGGCGGCTTCATTGGCTTGGAGGTAGCCGCCACCGCCCGCAAGAAGGGGCTGGCCGTGACCGTGCTGGAAGCCGCACCGCGCCTGCTGGGCCGCGTGCTGGCGCCCATGCTGTCGGACTGGTACGCCGAACTGCACCGCAGCCATGGCGTGCAACTGGTGCTGGACGCACGCATTGCCGCCATTGAAACGGCGGCCAGTGGCGAGGTTGCGGGTGTGCGCCTGGCCGATGGCACATTGGTGCCTGCCGGGCTGGTGGTGGTGGGCATAGGCGTGCAAGCCAACGACGGGTTGGCACAAGCTGCCGGGCTGACGTGCGAACGCGGCATTGTGGTGGACGCCTGCGGCCGCACAAGCGACACGCACATCTTTGCCGCTGGCGACTGCACCGCCCGCCGCCTGGTTGACGGCACGCTGCTGCGGCTGGAGTCGGTACAGAACGCCACCGAGCAGGGCAAAAGCGTGGCCGCCGCCGTGCTGGGACAGGAACGCCCCTTCACCGCGACGCCTTGGTTCTGGAGCGACCAGTACGACAAGAAGCTGCAGATGGCAGGCCTTTCCGGCGGCGCGGACCGGTGGGCGGTGCGCGGCGACCTGGCCAGCGGCAGCTTCAGCATCTACCACTACCAGGGCGACAAACTGCTGGCCGTGGACAGCGTGAACGCCGCCAAGGACCACCTGCAGGCGCGCAAGCTCCTGGACGCCGGGGCATCCCCCACAGCAGAGCAGGCTACCGACAGCGCGTTTGACTTGGGGAGCTTGCTCACCCGATGAGCCGCTCACAGCGGGCCGCATCCAACGGTTGGCCCGCCTGCCGGAAGCCTTGCGCCGCCGCCTTGAAGCGGCGCAGGGCCGCAGGGCTGCCCGCCTCCCGCGCGGCTTCGATGTGGCCCAGCACCTCTTCGTGGGCGGCATGCCAGGCGGGCAGCCGCATCACCACATCGGCCAGGTAGGCACACTGCGCCTCGTGCTTCTGCGCCAGTTCAACTTCGCCCGCCCGGGCGGCTGCTATGGCAGCGGGTACAGCGAACGTGATGCGGCAACCCGGGCATGTCTCCAGCGGGCCACGCACGGACTCGCTGGCGTCCTCCATCACGTGCAAAGCTGCGGCGGGGTCGTCGGCATGGAGGTTGATGCGCGTGCCGTAGATGCGGTCCAGCAGGTGGAAGCCGATGTCGGTCTGGCGGGCAATGTCGA
>CAMLOF010000153.1 GCA_946481585.1 uncultured Macromonas sp.
ACGAAGACCAGTTGCTCGGCCTCGTTGAGCGCATGCTCGAAAAAGCCCGCGAATCTTTCGCAGTGCACCAGCAGGCCGCCAACCGCGACGCACTGCTTGCCAAGCTCACCACACGCGAGTCACAGGTGCTCGAACGCATCGTCGCTGGCCGCCTCAACAAACAGATTGCCGACGACCTCGGCATCAGCATCAAAACGGTGGAGGCGCACCGCGCCAACATCATGGAAAAACTGGCGGCCAACACCGTGGCCGACCTGCTCAAGATTGCCTTGGCCCCCAACCAACCCAAGGCCTGACCTGCTACTTGTAGATAAATGACCGCTCAACTGATCGACGGCAACGCCCTCTCGCGCCAACTGCGCTCCCAAGTCTCGGAACGTGTCGCTGCCCTCAAGGCGCGCGGCGTCACTCCCGGCCTCGCCGTCGTTCTGGTGGGCGACAACCCTGCCAGCCAAGTCTACGTGCGTAACAAGGTCAAGGCGTGCGAAGACACCGGCATGCATTCGGTGCTCGAGAAATACGACGCCTCCATGACCGAGGCCGAACTGCTGGCCCGTGTGGACGCACTCAACAACGACCCGACGATCCACGGCATTCTGGTGCAACTGCCCCTGCCCGCCCACATCGACGCACACAAGGTCATCGAGGCCATCTCGCCCGCCAAGGACGTGGACGGATTCCACGTGGCAAGCGCGGGTGCCCTGATGGTTGGCCAGCCCGGTTTCTGGCCCTGCACGCCCTACGGCTGCATGAAGATGCTGGAGTCCATCGGTTACAACCTCAAGGGCAAGCATGCGGTGGTCATCGGCCGCAGCAACATTGTGGGCAAACCCATGGCACTGATGCTGCTGCAGCAGAACGCCACTGTCACCATCTGCCACAGTGCCACCGCCGACTTGAAGGCGATGACGCTGCAAGCCGACGTGATTGTGGCGGCCGTGGGCAAACGCAACGTGCTTACCGCCGACATGGTCAAACCAGGCGCAGTGGTCATTGACGTTGGCATGAACCGCAACGACGAAGGCAAGCTCTGTGGCGACGTGGATTTCGACGGCGTCAAGGAAGTCGCTGGCTGGATCACCCCCGTTCCGGGCGGTGTCGGCCCCATGACCATCACCATGCTGATGGTCAACACGCTCGAATCTGCCGAGCGCGGGCTGCCCCAGGCAGCCTGATTCCGCGTCAGGCCCACCCCGCGCCAAAACGGCGCGGGAGTTTTTCCAGCTCCGCGATGGGCAGCGGCTTGCTGAACAGGTAGCCCTGCGCCACCTGGCAACCATTCGCCTCCAAAAACGCGGCTTGCTCCAGCGTCTCCACCCCCTCAGCCACCACCTGCTGTTTCAGGCAGCGCGCAATGGACAGAATGGCTCGCACCAATTCTGCGCGGTAGTGGTCAGTGGTAACACTGTGAATGAACGAGCGGTCAATCTTCAGCGTATCGATCGGAAAACGCGTAAGGTAGCTCAAGGCCGAGTAACCAGTCCCGAAATCGTCAATCGCAATCGATACGCCCATCGCCCGAAGAGCCTCAAGAATTTCCCGGGCACGGCCATCTTCATCCAGCAGCAGACTCTCGGTGATTTCTAGCTCTATCCACTGAGGATTGCATCCGGTGCCCTCAAGCGCCTCAGACACCGTCTCAACCAGTCCACAGACCTGGAACTGCCTGCCAGAGAGGTTTATCGCGACCTTGTGCAATGGCTTGCCCTCGCCGTTCCAACGGGCGGCTGCACGACAAGCCTCCCACAGCACCCAGCGGCCAATGTCGACAATGAGTCCAGAGTCCTCGGCTATCGGTATGAATTGTGTAGGCGACACCATCCCCAGGCTTGGATGCTGCCAACGCAACAACGCCTCGGAGCCAGTCATCTCACCGCTCACCAGTTCGACCTTGGGTTGGAAGTGCAGGCTCAGCTCGCAGCGCTCCACCGCACGCCGCAACTCCGACTCCATGAACAAACGCTCCTTGGCACTGGCGGTAAGGTCGCGAGAGTAGAAACGGAAGCCGCTGCGCCCTGAGCGCTTTGCAAAATACATGGCAGAGTCCGCGAACTTCACCAGATCCTCAGGTTCACTACTGTCTGCCGGGTAAACGGCAATGCCAACGCTGCAAGAAACAAACACCTCCTTGCCGCTCAACAGGAAACGCTCCTGAAAACGCGCGAGCATCTTGCTGGCCACACGGCCCAGGTCCTCTGCCTCCCTGATGTCAGGCAACAGCACCGCGAACTCATCCCCCCCCAGCCTGGCCACCGTGTCGTAGGACCTCACGCAATCTGTCAGGCGAGACGCCGCCTCCCTCAACAGTTCGTCACCCACGGCATGGCCCATCGTGTCGTTGACGGTCTTGAAGTGGTCCATGTCGATCATCATCACGCCAGCCCGTTGCCCATGCCAGGAGGCATCCGTGATGATCTGCCGCAAACGGTCATGGAACAGGGCGCGGTTGGGCAAGCCGGTCAACGCGTCGTAAAAAGCCATCTGGTGGATCTTCTGACGGGATGCATGAAGCTCCGTGATGTCTCTCCCGACGGCCAGAACACTCTCGACAGTTTTTCCAGTCTCATCAAACTCAGGTGTGAGACTGACCAGACTGCAGACCTCCCCACCATCCTTGCCGCTCCAGCGCAGTTCGAATTCAGCTTGACGGCCGCTGGCAAAAACTTGAGCAAGCATCTCCTCGTACCGCGCCGCGTTATCTCCTCCCGGGTACTCGCGGGGCGTTTTACCCATCAGCGTTTCGGCGCCACCTTCTGCAAGCGCCGCGAACGCGGGGTTGACGTATTTGCGTCGGAAGTCGGGACCGTAACGGGCGACCGTATCGCCGGAGTGCTCCACCAACGTACGGAACTCCTGCTCCCGGCGCGCCAGCTCGTTCTCCATGCGCTTGCGGTCGGTGATATCAAGCATCGTCCCCACCAAACCGGTCACGCTCCCACTGCTGTCCTGCAGCACCGCTTTGCAGTAGATCACGTCCCTGGTCTCGCCAGCTGCGTTGAACGCCTGGGAGTCATGGATTTGCACGGTATCGCTCGCGTACAACTCCTCGTCCCGCGCGTTGTATGCGCGTGCAAGTTCAGGCGGGTCAAGGTCGAACACGGTTCTGCCGATGAGATCATTCCGGTCCACGCCGTGAAACGACTCATAAGCGGTATTGAACCCCCTGTAGCGGCCCGCCCGGTCTTTGTAGAACACCGGCACGGGAATGGCATCAAGGAGCGAAGTGAGGAATGCTTCGCGGTCAGCCAATTTGCGCTGAACCTGCTGCCGTTGTGTCACATCCATCACCAACCCGTGCCAGACGAGAACACCGTCTAGCTCCTCTTCGCACATGGCACGACACTCCACCCAGCACAGCGCCCGGCCAGGAACCTGCAACCGGAACTCCAATTGAAATGGCTTTCTGGTCCTCAGACAGGCCAGCTGCTCATCCACGTATAGCTGAATGTCGTCGGGGTGAATCCTGCTCAGCAGCAGTCCCGCGTCGTCGCGCACATCTTCCGGGCTCAACCCATACAAATCAAAGATACCCTTGCTGGCGAATGCGAAGGTCCATTTGCCCTGCCGCGGGGTACGCAGCGTGAATGCGAAACCAGGCATCCCCTCAAAGTACCGCCCCATCTTGCGCTCAACGTGCTTGAGTGCCGTGACATCCCTGGCAACACAGAAAACAGACACCACCGATCCACCGGCATCCAACTCGGGAATGAGCTGGGAGTCGTAGCTGATGTGCCTGCCAGCGACGGGAAGACTGATTGGGAAATGTTCAACCTGGCCCGTGTTGAATACCCGACGTATGGCGTCCATGTATTCCTGGCCTTGCGCGCAAGCCTGCAGTGCCTCGTTGTCTTGGGGAGTACCACCCAGAAGATCTGCACGGGAACGCCCAAACAACCGGCACACCGCTGGGTTCACATACGTACGGCGACACTGCCTGTCATACCTGAAGATCAGATCGGTGCTGCTTTCGGCGACCGTGCGGAACTCCCTCTCACGGACAATAAGCTCTTCTTCAACCCGCTTGCGAGCGGTGATGTCCAGCGCAATGCCATGCCAAAGCAGGCTGCCGTCACATTGCGGGGCAGGCGCTGCTCGGGTTTCAATCCAAAACTCTCCGCGCAACGGGTGATAAGCCCGATATTCGACAGCGAGCGGCGTGAGCAATTCAGCGGATGCGTCAAACGCGGACTGGAGCTTTAACCTGTCCTGTGGGTGGTAAAGGTCGCGCAATGGCCGTATGTCATGGCGCACAACCTCATGAGAAATCCCGAACTTCTCCTCAAACCCCGGACTGACGAATGGCAAGCTGTAGAGCCCTGAGTGATCACGCCGAATGATGTACGCAAAGCCAGGGAGATGGGCAGCGAAATCCGCAAGACGAAACTCCACCCCCTCCGGAGCCCCTGCGTGATGCTGGTGCACGCCTGCACAATCGATTACTTTCACCACCATGCCGTGTGATCTTTAGATGTCCGAATTGACGACAACGCCAGAACACCTCATGCAGTGCTCCAGGCAATTCGACATTCTTGAGGCGGATCACCCGACACATGCCGATTGAACTCAAAAATGAATACGAAAGGACACAATTAAACAACCTATGCCACCCATACATCAAAAGAAATAAGGGCAAACCCGAACAACTGGGTACGCAATTCAAGAGCAGAGGCGAAGCGAGTAACGGGTTACGTAATGCATTCGTCACGCAGACAGTACGTGCGCAAAAAAAAGCCGGCCAAGGCCGGCGATTTGACGCTCAAAGAGCTGGAGGATCAGTACGGCGAGCGAACCACCAGAGTACTCGCAAGGCACAAAACCACTGCAGCAGAATGAGCGCAGAGCCCAGACTGTGCCAAATGCGCAGATCAGCACCTGTGGCGCGTGCAGTCAAGATGCGCTCTGCTACTGCCTGCTCTTGAAGCAACGCTGCTATGGCCGAGGCGAGAAGCCAAGGCAGCAGCACCCAGCGCGCAGTCACTTCTGCGCCATGCGCACGCTGAACGCGTCCCCACATCAGCAGCGTCAACGCGGCCACAACGCTGAACCACGACTGCAACTGAAACAGTTTGGCGGCAAAAGGCCCCGCCACGGCGGGGTTGCCGAAAAAGGCAAACACCATGGGCACTGCGGCAAAGCTCAGGGCACTCATGCCACCCCACCACAGGGCGGCAAGCAGCAGGGGCCAGCGTTGCAGGAAAGTACCCATGACTCTGAACCTCACTCGTAGCGCACCGCCACGATCTCAAAGCGCTTGACGCCGCCCGGAGCCTGCACCTCGGCCACGTCACCTTCTTCCTTGCCAATCAGCGCACGGGCAATCGGGCTGCTGATGTTGATGAGGCCCTGCTTGAGGTCTGCCTCGTCCTCACCAACGATCTGGTAAGTCACGGCTTCACCGCTCTTTTCGTCTTCCAGCTCCACGGTAGCACCAAACACCACACGGCCCCCAGCGTCAAGCGCAGCGGGGTTGATGATCTGGGCGACAGAGAGCTTGCCTTCGATCTCGGCAATGCGCCCTTCGATGAAGCCCTGGCGCTCCTTGGCGGCGTCGTAGTCGGCGTTTTCGCTCAGGTCACCCTGTGCGCGAGCCTCGGCAATAGCGGTGATGACGGCGGGACGCTCGACAGTCTTCAGGCGGTGAAGCTCTTCCTTGAGCATGTCGGCGCCGCGCTTGGTAACAGGAATGGTGGCCATTTATGATTCTCCAAAAGCAAACCGCCGATCGTTGCCGGTCGGCGGTGTGTTGTTGACAGATTATGCACGAATCGGGCGGTCAGTGAAGACCGTCCGATCCATCCCGCTTCAACGGTCAGGCAGCCAGCTGTGCGTGCATTTCCTGCACGGAGATGACCGGCAGGTTGTCCAGGTGCTTCATGCCCTCCACGGCAGCTTCCGCGCCGGAGATGGTCGTGAAGGTGGTCACGCGGTTGAGCAGCGACGACGTACGGATGTGGCGCGAATCGGCGATGGCGTTGCGACGCTCTTCCACCGTGTTGATGACCATGGCGATTTCGCCGTTCTTGATCATGTCCACGATGTTGGGGCGGCCCTCAGTCACCTTGTTGACGGTTTCGCAAGGCACGCCAGCAGCGGTAATGGCCGCAGCCGAACCGCGTGTGGCGATCAGCTCGAAACCCATCGCAGCCAGTTCACGGGCCACGACCACAGCACGCGGCTTGTCCTGGTTCTTCACCGAGATGAAGATCTTGCGGACCGCGTCGGTAGCGCGGGGCAACTTGGTGCCGGCACCCAGCTGCGACTTGACGAAGGCTTCGCCAAAGGTCTTGCCCACGCCCATCACCTCGCCGGTGGACTTCATCTCGGGGCCGAGGATGGTGTCCACACCAGGGAACTTCACGAAGGGGAACACCGCTTCCTTCACGCTGAAGTACGGCGGGGTGACTTCCTGAGTGATGCCTTGCTGTGCCAGCGTCTGGCCAGCCATGCAGCGCGCAGCTACCTTGGCCAGCTGGATGCCCGTGGCCTTGGAAACGAACGGCACCGTGCGCGAAGCACGCGGGTTCACTTCCAGCACGAAGATGACGTCCTTCTTGACGCCGCCCTCTTCCACTTCCTGGATGGCGAACTGCACGTTCATCAGGCCGACCACGTTCAGCGCGTTGGCCATGGCCGCAGTCTGGCGCTTGAGCTCATCCACCGTGGCCTTGCCCAGGTAGTAAGGCGGCAGCGAGCAGGCGGAGTCACCCGAGTGCACGCCAGCCTGCTCGATGTGCTCCATCACGCCGCCGATCAGCACCTGGCCAGAGGCGTCGCGAATGCAGTCCACGTCGCACTCGATGGCATCGTTCAGGAAGCGGTCCAGCAGCACCGGCGAGTCGTTGCTCACCTTCACCGCTTCACGCATGTAGCGCTCCAGATCACGCTGCTCGTGCACGATCTCCATGGCACGGCCGCCCAGCACGTAGCTGGGGCGAACCACCAGCGGGTAACCCAGCTCGGCAGCCTTCTCGAGAGCTTCAGGTTCGGTGCGGGCCGTGGCGTTGGGCGGCTGACGCAGGCCCAGCTCGTGCAGCAGCTTCTGGAAGCGCTCGCGGTCTTCGGCAGCATCGATCATGTCGGGCGTGGTGCCGATGATGGGCACGCCCTCGCGCTCCAGGCCCAGCGCCAGCTTCAGCGGCGTCTGGCCGCCGTACTGCACGATCACGCCGG
>CAMLOF010000154.1 GCA_946481585.1 uncultured Macromonas sp.
CGGATGCACCCAAAGCCAAGGTGATCGCTGAAAAGGCCACTCCCAAGAAGTCAAAACAGATTCAGTTCGATGCACAGATGTTGATCGACAAACGCGCGGCACTGGGCATCACACAGAAGCAGATTGCCCAACTGTTGGGCGCGTCCTCGCTGTCCGTCTACAAGTGGGAGACGGGCCATGTTCATCCCCGGGCCGCGCAATTGGAGCGCATTGCTGAAGTGCTCAAATTGGGCAAGCGCAAGGCGCTGGCACTGCTCAATCCGCAGTGAACGGCGGATAGTGAGTCGGCGGGCTCCCCGCCATGCTCTCAGCGGCGACGGTACGGCTCTCCTGGTGACGAGTCATTGCGCTCGTCCGCCAGCTCGAACAGGCACTGCATGTAGGGCTGGACTTCGCTCCATCGGGCGCGGTCATCATAGAAACGCGACAGGTTGCGCGTTGCTTCCACGGCATCTGGCCACCTGTCTGCAGCGCTTGCACGCGTCATAGCTGCCCGGCTATCTTGTTCGTCGTGCAGACTTCCGTCCTGCGCGCCATAGGTATGGAATTCCACAATTCGCCTGGGTTGTGCCAGGCCAGTGTCCTGACACCTGCTGCTTGGCGGCGAGTTCTCACGTGAGGCATGGGCTCCGGCAAAAGAGTCCTGGACCGTGTGGAGCACGGAGCCGAACGCCACGTGGTGCAAGTACGGAAGCAGCTTGTCCTGACGCCCGAGGATGTAGAGGTCCGAGACTCGCCATTGTGTGCATCCGAAGTGCTCCTTCAGTGTCGCGTTGTCGATGTCTCGAAGAAAGGTGTCGGGCTTGATTTCGCGCGAGGACACCTTCCATGCGAATTCCAGCCAGTCCAGCACCTTGGCGCGGGTGGCGCCGGGGTGTACCCCCTCCTCACTCGCCATGGCGTGCAGGAACTGCAAGTCGCCGAAGTGCGAGCGCGTCATCACATTGCCGTGCAGACTGCCCTTGGTTTTGCTGCACCCAACGATCGGCTGGGTCTGCGCTTTCTTCTCCGCATCCTTGAAGAGACAGTACCAACACAGCGGCTGTGTCGAGAATCGGATGGTCTGGGACACGTTGCAGGACTTGCCCAGGTAGGTGCAGTTGCCCTCTTCGGGTGAAAGCTTGAACGGAGGTAGATCATTCCAACGCACGCCGTAGATGACATAGGGCGTGGCAAACGGCAGATCTCGGGAACTGCAGCTGACGTCTTGGGCGAGGCTGCCTGGCTCTATCGGACAACCCATGCCGATCTGGGTGATCTCTTCATGGACGCGGCCCTTGATCAGAACGCCCAGTCTTCCAGCTACCGTAGCCAGGGAGTTTTCTGTTTCGTTGGTCAGCTTGGATTCAAAGGCTGAGCCCATGGGGGCGATTTGAAAGGCGACGGCGGCACTGGACAGGGTGAGACCACCTGCGGCTACTGCAATTAGACGCGCAACAGTGCGCACTAAAGGCGACGTTTTTTGGAAGTGAATTGCGATCTTTGCGCATGCGGCGTGCATAGGTCCCTCCTACGGCCGCACTCTAGATGGAATGCAGTTTTAGGCAACTAAAAATTGCGCACAGCGACCTTGTGATTGCGAGGCACGTCTGAGAGGCCCAGACTGCTTCAGGCTGGTTGCAGCGATACGCTGACCGCAAACGAACGAGTACTATCGGTCAACAGCGGACGTCAGTCCGCTGCAAAACTGGTATTAGTTCGATCGGGTGATCAACCTAACAGCTCGGCTTCACTTTCTGATCAGCGGTGCGCAACCACCGCTCAACACTCGCGACGCACCGCCACCAGACCTGCCGCCAGCAGCGAAAGCAGCGCCAGCCCCCAGGGGCCGAGCGCGGGGACGGCCTGCTGGGCCAGCAGCACGGGCATGCCGGGGTCGGTGATCTGGTGGGGCACGGAGTCGCTGTCGCCCACGCCGCCATCGGCCAGGGTGAAGGTCACGCTCAGGCCGTCGGGCGCAAACTGCGCTCCGGGCAGCGCATACCAGTGCGGCCGCGCGCAGGCAGCGCCGGTGCAGCCCAGCCCGTCGGGGCTAGGGCCGTATTTGTAATATATGGCCCCCTGCGGCACTGGTGTGGTGAAGTGCACGGTCACCCGCGCATCGCCATTGCCAGCGACACGCCCCAACACCAGCCCCAGCGGCGCATGCACCGCCCGCACATGGGGCGGCAAGGGCGCGGGCAAGGCGGCGGCAAAGGCGGCGCTGCGGATCTCCCAGCCGGTCGCGCTGTCCACCTCCACCGCGCCCAGATTGCCGTTGCCACCCGCGCCCTGCCACGGTGCGCTGCACCGCTGCGCCGCACCGCCATATTCACCGCTGCACTGCCATGTGTGTTGGCCGCTGGCGGATAGCACGGTCCCTGGCGTCCCCGTGGCGCACAGATTCGCGCTGGGCTTGAAGGCTACGGCGCCGTTAGCCGCTGAGCCGCAGGTGGCATCGACCGGGTCGTGAGTGAAAGTGGCCGAAACGCTGCGCGGGCTGGTCACATTGGTGAGCTGGCATGCACCCGTGCCCGCGCAATCGCCTGACCAACTGGTGACGTGATAGCCCGTGTCGGGCGTGGCGGTGCAGCTTGCATCCTGGCCGTGGGTAACGGGGTTGGGCGTGCAGGTGACCGTGCCGTTGGTGGTGACAGGGGTGATGCTGATGGGGTAGGTATTGAGCGCAAAGGCGGCGCTCACGCCGCGCGGGCTGGTCACGTTGGTGAGCTGGCATGTGCCTATGCCCGTGCAATCACCTGTCCAGCTGGTGAAGTGGTAACCCACATCGGGTGTGGCGGCGCAGCTCGCGCTTTGCCCATGGGACACGGGGTTGGGGCTGCATGCCACGCTGCCGCCGGTGGCGGCGGAGGTGGCGATGGCGTAGGTGTTCAGAGCGAAAGTGGCGCTCACGCTGCGCGGGCTGGTCACGTTGGTGAGCTGGCATGTGCCCGTGCCCGTGCAATCGCCGGTCCATCCGGTGAAGTGATAGCCTGCATCGGACGTGGCGGTGCAGCTTGCATCCTGCCCATGGGTGACGGGGTTGGGTGCGCAAGTGACCGTGCCGTTGACGGCGGCAGGGGTGGCTATGGTGTGGGTGTTGGGCGTGAAGGTGGCCGAGACGCTGCGCGGCCCGGTCACGTTGCTGAACTGGCATGCACCCGTGCCCGTGCAATCGCCCGACCAACTGATGAAGTGGTAGTTGGCATCTGGTGTGGCGGTGCAGCTTGCATCCTGGCCGTGGGTGACGGGGTTGGGCGTGCAGGTGACCGTGCCGTTGGCGGGCGCGGGGGCGATGCCGATGGAATAGGTGTTGAGCACAAAGTTGCCAATCATGCTCCGCGGGCCGGTCACGTTGGAGAGCATGCATGCGCTGGCGGTGCCCGTGCAATCGCCCGACCAATGGGTGAAGTGATAGCCCATTGCGGGCGAGGCGACGCAGATCGTGTCTTGCCCATGGAGCACGGGGTTGGGCGTGCAGTTCACGCTGCCGCCGGTGACGGCAGGGGTGGCGATGGCGTAGGTAATGGGCGCGAAGGTGGCCCCCACGCTGTGCGCGCTGGTCACGTTGGTGAACTGGCATGCACCCGTGCCCGTGCAATCGCCCGTCCAGCCGGTGAACTGAAAACCCGTTTGGGGCGTGGCAGTGCAGCTAGCGCTCTGGCCGTGGGGCACGGGGTTGGGCGTGCACGACATGCTCCCGCCCGTGGTGGCCGTGGTGGTGATGGCGTAGGTGATAAGCGCCGTGCTGGCAGAGACGGTGGTCGGCCCGAGAACCACGGGCTGGCAAGCCCCCGTGCCGCTGCATGCGCCGCCCCAGCCGCTGAAGGGGCGGGCGACAGGGTCGTGCACCGTGGCCGTGCAGGTGGCGCTAGAGCCATGGGTCACGGGGTTCGGGGCGCATTGCGCGCTGGCGATGCCCGCATCCGCGTTGACCGCCACCATGTACTGGCGCGGAGCCTGGCAGGTGGCAGCGGTGCCGCCGCTGATGCCCGCGCAATCCCAGCGGAAGGCATCGGCCGCGGCCGACTGGTTGGTGGCCGAACCCGCGCTGCACAAGGGGGCGGGCCAGGTGAGCGAAGGCGCAGTGCTGCCGCAGGCGCCGTGGGTGGGCGGCGGGGCGAAGGTGGCGCTGATGGTGCATGGCCCGGTAATGGCTGCGGTGGTGTAGGTGTTGCCCGAGAGCGTGCCCCCGCAGCCGCTGACCTGCACTGTGTAGCCCGGCGGCGTGGTGAGCGTGAAGCCGGCCTGCTGCCCCGCAGTCACCTCGCGCCCCGCCTCGATGTCGCCGCCGCCCGTCGCCTGGGTGGCGACGAAGTGGGCGCGGGGTGCGGAGCATTGCGGCGAGGGATTTACGCCGTAGCCGCCCTGGCACACCCAGGTGAAGTGGTAAGTCTCACCCATCACGCCGTTGGCCGTGCCTGCGCTGCACAGCAAGGTGGAGTCAGGCGGGAAGCGATAAGGCGTATTGCCGCTGGCACTGCCGCACACGCCATCAAGCTGTACGGAACCGGCCTCGACCGCCATGCCGATGGAGGTCTGCGGCTCGGCCACCCAGGCTGGGTTGTGGCTCGCGCCCGAATACCAAGTCAGCCCGTTGTTGGTGGCCGTGGTGATCTGGCGGCGGATCATGGTCTGGCCGATGCTGCGCACGACCACCCAGGCAAAGTCGCCCGCCGCCACGATGCGGTCGCCCGTGAACACGCGCACGCCGGGCGTGGCCGCGTCGGGGGTGAAGGGGGCGCAGGCCGCCATGTCCACGAACGGCGTGGCGGCGCTGGCATCGGTTGCGCACACTTGCAGCTCGAACTGGTCGATCTGGGTGAGATTCATCTTCACCTGCGTGATGCGCTGCGACTGGCCGCCAATCGGGATGCGGTTGGCCACCCACAGGTTGGTGTGGTAGCTGGAGTTGTGCTGGATGAGCCACGGGTCATTCGCGGCTGCCAGGTTGTCGAACACCGTGACTGCGCCAGCAGACACGGAAGCCGTCGCCGTCAGCAGCAGCGTGGCAATCCGAAAGGCAAAGGTTTTCATGGCGATGGGGTGGGTGGGCGGAACTGCGTTCCACCCAGCTGCGATGAGCCATGAAAAATGCTTCCAGCGCTTGTGTATCAAGCGCTGGAAGCTATCTTTATGGAAGCAGCGGTACGGGTGAATTCGCACTGCCGGGCATCTTGCGGGCGCGCAGCCCTGGCGGCTTGACTGTGCGTTCGTGCAGCGCTTGACTGGACGTTTCAGACGTGCAGGCTGAGCAGCCCGTCGGCGGACTCGCCGACGCCGGGGTGAAGGGCTTGGGCGGCGCTATGCCGGTGGCACGCGCTTCAGCTCTCGCTATGGTCACAAATGATGTGTTGGCGTCGGTGGGAATATATCTGTCAAGATCGACCGACTATGCCGCTGCTGGTTCGGCGGTACGAGAGTCCTGTTGAAGGCTGGTTGCAGCCAATCAACCCAGCAAGCACGACCTCTGCTTCCGCTGTAGAACGGCTTTCAAACCGCCAAGCTCAAGCTCTTTGACGAGGTCTCAACACTAGTTGGAAAGAAACCGCCTATTGAATCTTGGCAAGCCACCGCAGCGCCCAAGTCCAGCTAAGCTGCAGATCAGGCAATTGCATTGCCAAGAGTTTTGGAAGACGTCTTGCCTGCTGCTTTGCCCTCTCTCAGCCGATCCAGATAGTCTGCCCACCGCTGCATCATGTTCGTCCGATGGGCTAGGTACTGGGTCCTGTTGTAAGCGCGCCCATTGGCATCCTTCACGGCGTGAGCCAGTTGCGCCTCGATGACCAGCGGGTCGATATCCAATCGCTCCGCCAGCATGGTCCGCGCCGTAGCACGAAAGCCATGCCATGTCTGGATCTCCGGCGTATAGCCCATGGTAATGAGTGCGGTACGCACCGAATTCTCTGAAATAGGCCTGCTGTGGCTGCGCTCGCCAGGAAACACCAATGCGCCGTCACCTGTCAACGGATGCAGTTCTCGAAGCACTTTCACAGCCTGGGTTGAAAGAGGCACCAGATGTGGATCCCCATTCTCCTTCCCGTCTTTGCCCCGCTTCATCCGGGCAGCTGGAATCGTCCAGAGGGCAGCATCGAGGTCCACTTCAGCCCAAGCCGCACCGCGCAATTCGCCCGGTCGCTGAAAAAGCAAGGGCGCCAATTGCAATGCTGCCCGCACAATAGGCCCGCCCTTGTACGCTTGGATGGCCCGCAGCAACTCAGCCAGCTTGACTGGTTCGGTGATAGCGGCAAAGTGCTTGCCGCGATACGGAGACAACGCGCCTTTGAGGTCTCCTGTGATGTCCCGTCCTACCCTGCCTGTCGCGACGCCATAACGCCAGACCTGGCGAGCCAGCATCAATCCACGATCAGCCGTCTCTACAGCCCCGCGCTCTTCCACCTTGCGCAGGGTTGCCAGCAGTTCCACCGGCTCAATCTCAGCGAGGCGACGCCCCCCTAGCCACGGAAAGAGATCACGTTCGAACTGGCGCAATGAACGCTCGGCATGAGAATCACTCCATAGAGGCTTCTGTTTGTCGTACCACTCCAGAGCGACAGCTTTGAAGGTATCTCCGGCACTGGCAGAAGCCTTCAGCCGTTCTACCTTTCTGGCATGCACAGGATTTATTCCTGTCGATTTCTGCAGCCTGGCGGTATCACGAGCCTTGCGAGCTGCCGTCAGGCTGACCGAGGGGTAGCTGCCCAGGGCCATACGCCCTTCCTTGCCCTCATGCCGATACTTCCAGAACCAGCGCCTCGATCCCCCGGGAGCAACCTCCAGATACAGGCCTCCCGAGTCCGACAAACGTTCCCGCTTCGAGGTGGGGGAACAGACGGCGTTGCGGCACTGTGCGTCGGTCAGCATGGGGGAACACCTCCGGAGGTTTCACAAGGATTTCCCCTCGGAAACGGGGGAACAAATGCCGCCAGTCTACCTTTTTCGGGTTTTGTTCCCCCGTCTGTTCCCCCGCCTCAGCCTGGCTGTCAGGAGATCGCTCCGGACGTCTCCACACCGTAACCCATTGATTTACAAAAGAAAAAGGGCGTTCACCGGATGTTGGTGAACGCCCTTGGACGTCGTAATGGTGGAGCTGGCGGGAATTGAACCCGCGTCCGTAAGCCTTTATCGGGCAGATC
>CAMLOF010000155.1 GCA_946481585.1 uncultured Macromonas sp.
CCAGCGACAGCAGTGTGGCCATCGCTCCCGTGCTCTTCAGTACGGTGCGGCGTGTCTTGTTCATGTTCAACTCCTTGGTCAAAAACATTTGAGTTACTTGCAGCTTGGCAAGTTCACTTGTCCGGCGCGCCGGCCAGGATCCATTCGGCCAAGAGCTTGGCGTCTTCGTCCTTCAGTGCAGCTTGTGCAGGCATGGGAACAGGACCCCACTTGCCAGAGCCACCAGCCTTGATGCTGGCGCCCAGCTTGGTAGCGTCAGTGCCCTTGTATTTGGCAGCCACGTCCTTGTAGGCAGGGCCGACCAGCTTCTTGTCAGCGGCGTGGCACGCCAGGCAGGCGCTCTTGGTGGCCAGTGCCTTGGCGGCGGCGGCGTCCAGTGCATGCGCGTTGCCCAGGGAGAGCAGCGCCGCCACAGCGGCCAGGGATGTGATCGGGAATTTCATGGTCTAGAGTCTCCAGAGAAAAAACGCGAGGGACGGGCGTCATATACCCTCCCCCGCACAGGAACCGTCAGTTGGCGCCCCCGGCGATCCATTTGGCAATCGCCTGGGCATCCTTGTCACTCAGCTGCGCCTGAGGAGGCATGGGGATGTCACCCCAGACACCTGCGCCACCTGCCTTGATCTTGCCTGCCAGGTAGTTTTCCAGATCGGCCTTGCCCTTGTGCTTGGCGGCAATTTCGCTGAAGCCCGGGCCCACGATCTTGTTCTTCATGCCGTGGCATGCCGTGCAGGAGTTGGCGTTGACCAGGGTCTTGGGGTCGTCCCCGCCTGCGCTGGCCTGTGCCACCACCACGGGCGCCACGGTGATACGGCTGGTCAAGGCCGCCTTGGGGGCGGGCTTGGTGGTGTCGGCACCACGCACGGGGCCGATGATGCGGTTCTGCTCCTGGATGTTGCCGTGGGCATCGCGAGCGAAGTCGGGCAGGCTGGAGTGGATCTTGGTATCCACCGGGCAGTCTTTCATGCACGCCACGTTCTTCACATCGGGCTTGCCGTTGACCTTCCACAGACCGTCGAACTGCACCATGCCGTTGCGGTTGGGCATGCGCTTTTGAACATCGGCAATGTTCTGGTCGCTCAGCACGTAGTCGGCAGGCACCACTTCGGCCAGGCTCAGCAGGTAGGCCAGCACGCCGTAGACCTCGTCGGTCTTCAGGCTCTTGGGCGCGTTCCAGGGCATGGCGCGGTTGATGTAGTCCCACAGGGTGGACACGGTGGCCACCTTCATGATGGTCGTGCGCTGCGGGAAGCCGGAGCCCATCTCCAGGTTCTTCACGCGGCCACGCTCGATGTCGGCCTTGGTGGTGCCGCCAATGATGGGGGTGAAGACTTCGTTGGATTCACCGAAATCACCGTGGCAGGACGCGCAGCGCGACACCCACACTTCTTCACCCATGGACACGGAACCCGCGCCCTTGGGCAGGCCCTTGAAGTCGGGGCGGACGTCGATGTCCCAAGCTTTCACTTCCGCCGGAGTGGCATTGCGGCCAATGTCGTGCCAGGGCTTGCCCTGTGCATGCACGGCACCGATGCCGGTGGCCAGCAGGGCGCTCAGCGCCAGGGTCTGGAGGGATTTCTGAAACATGCTTTTCATCAGTACACCTGCACGTTGGAGACTTCGCCGTTTTCCGACACGAGCCAGCTCTGGATGGCGTTGTTGTGGTAAATGGATCGGGTGCCACGCACGGCGCGCAGCTGGTTGATCTTGGGTTGCACGTAGCCGGTGCTGTCAACGGCGCGGCTTTGCAGCACGGCGGGCTTGCCGTCCCACACCCAGTCGATGTTGAAGCGGGTGAGAGCCTTGGGCAGCGCAGGGCCTTCAATGCGGGCGGTGCGCCAATTGCGGCCGCCGTCCACGCTCACGTCCACGCGCTTGATGGGGCCGCGGCCAGACCAGGCCAGGCCGCTGATGTTGTAGTAGCCGCGGTCAAGCAGCGTCTGGCTGCCCGAAGGGGTGGTGATGACGCTCTTGCATTCCTGGATACCGGTGTACTGGCGGTGGGTGCCGTCGGGCATCAGGTCGATGTAGTGCACCGCCTCGTCCTTGGCCGCCCAGCGCTGGTCGCCCACTTCGATGCGGCGCAGGTACTTCACCCAGCTCACGCCTTGCACACCGGGCACTACCAGACGCAGCGGGTAGCCGTTCTCGGGGCGCAGCATCTCGCCGTTCATGGCCCAGGCCACGATCACGTCGTCCATGGCGCGCTCGATGTCGATGGTGCGGGTCATGGAAGAACCGTCACCACCTTCGGCCAGCACGTACTTGGCGTTCTTCTTGTCGTAGCCGCACATTTCCAGCAGGGTGGACAGCAGCACGCCCGTGAACTCGGAGCAGCTCACCATGCCGTGCGTGTACTGCACCGACGGCAGGGCCACGTTGCCCCACTCGGGCGCGGTGTTGGCGCCGCACTCGATGAAGTGGATGCGCGACACGCTGGGCAGACGCATCAGGTCGTCCATGGTGAAGACGCGTTCGCGCTTGACCATGCCGTTGATCATGAGGCGGTGCTTGGAGGGGTCGATGTCCCACCAGCCCTGGTGGTGGCGCTCGAAGTGCAGACCGCTGGGCGTGATGATGCCGAACAGACCCTGCAGCGGCGTGAAGCTCACCGACGCCTGCGACACGCGGGTCAGGCCCGGGCTCTCGCGGCGCTGCAGGTTGGCTTCCCACTTGCTGGGCAAGCCATAGCCACGGGCCGCCACGGGCTGGCCCAGACCGGTGGTGTGCTCGGGCAGGTTGAGGATGGCATCTTCACCTTCGGCGGCCACGGCACGGGTGGCGGCAGCGGTGGCGGTCATGGCCCCCGCTCCCATGGCCAGCGCCTTGCCCATGAAGCTGCGGCGCGCCTTGCGGGCCTGCTCGATCAGCTCCGGGCTCAAGTGGTTCTCGGGCGCGGGGAGGACGCGCCCAATGACTTCGCTCAGGTCTTTAGACACTTGCTTTTTCCTTCTGTTTGACTGGGGAAACGGGTTGGGCAGAGGCGAACATCTCGTTGGCCGCATGGTTTGCGCCGAAACGCGTCAATTCGTCCATGCGAGACACCACCTGCACCGTCACGCTGCGGCACAGCTCCACGAACATCTGGTCCGCCACGCGGTAGAAAATCTGCGTGCCCTCGCGACGGCGCGAAAGCAGGCCCGCCTGGTACATCAGCCCCAGGTGGCGCGAAACGTTCGCCTGCGCCATGCCGGTGGCCTTGATGATGTCGTTGACGCACTTTTCCTCTTGGCAGATGGCATGCAGGATGCGCAATCGCGTGGGCTCGCCCAGCACGCCAAAGTAGCGTGCTACCGACTCGAACACCTGCTGCATGGTGTGCGAATCGAGTGCGAGAGAGGTGGGGCAGGAGCTCATGCCTCAACTATATGATTGATTGCTAATATACGGATTAGTGTAAACCCGTAGTCCTTCGCTTTTCTGACAGGAGGAAAAAAAGAGCGCCTCAGCGCTCTGTCAGGCGGCCCTGCTGCATGTGCAGGACGCGGTCGCACCGCTGGGCCAGGTCTTGGTCGTGGGTCACCAGCACAAAGGCGGTGCCTTGCTCACGGGCCAATGTCAGCATCAGCTCGAACACAGTGTCGGCAGTGCTGCGGTCCAGGTTGCCGGTGGGTTCGTCGGCCAGCACGCAGGCGGGCTTCGTGACCAGCGCGCGGGCAATGGCCACGCGCTGGCGTTCACCACCCGACAGTTCCGCCGGGCGGTGCAGCAGGCGCTGCCCCAGGCCCACCCGCTCCAGGCAGGCGGCGGCCTCTCGCGCCGCCTCATCGCGCGGCAAGCGGCGTATCCACAAGGGCATGGCCACGTTGTCTTGCGCGCTGAATTCCGGCAGCAGGTGGTGGAACTGGTACACAAAACCCAGGTGGCGGTTGCGCATCACACCCTGCTGCGCGGGCGCCAGGCGCTGCAGGGGCTCGCCCTGTAGCAGCACCTCGCCTGCGGTGGGGGCATCCAGCCCGCCCAGCAAGTGCAGCAGCGTGCTCTTGCCCGAGCCCGAAGCACCCACGATGGCCACCGTTTCGCCCGCGTACACCTGCAGGTCCACGCCCTGCAACACCGTCACGTCAATACGCCCTTCGTGGAATCGCTTGACCAGACCGGTGGCCGCCAGCACCGGGCGTTTGTTCACGTCATTCATAGCGCAACGCCTCCGCCGGGTTCACGCGGCTGGCGCGCCAGCTCGGATACAGCGTGGCCACGAACGCCAACACCAGGGAAATCAGGGCAATGGGCACGATGTCGCCACGCTGCGGGTCGCTGGGCATGCGGCTGATGAGGTAGATGTCTTGCGGTAAAAAGCTTGCGCCCAGCAGGCGCTCCAGCGCGGGCACGATGGTGTCGATGTTGAACGCCACGCCCAGGCCGAGCAACAGCCCCACCCCTGTGCCAATGACGCCGACCATGGCCCCCTGCACCACGAAAACGCCCATGATGCTGCGTGGGCTGGCCCCCAGCGTGCGCAGGATGGCGATGTCGGCGCGCTTGTCGGTCACCGTCATCACCAGCGTCGACACCAGGTTGAACGCCGCCACCGCCACGATGAGGGTGAGGATGATGAACATCATGCGTTTTTCCAGCTGCACGGCGGCAAACCAGGTGCGGTTCTGGCGCGTCCAGTCGCTGATGAGCAAGTCACCGCTGAGCGTTCCCGCCAGCTGCAGCGCCACGTCGCGCGCAGCGTGCAGATCGCGGATCTTCACGCGAACGCCGGTGGGGCCTTCCAGGCGGAAGATGCGCGCCGCATCCTCCTGGTGCACGAAGGCCAGCGTGGAGTCGTATTCGTAGTGGCCGGAATCGAAGACCCCCACCACGGTCATCTGCCGCAAGCGTGGCACCACGCCGGCCGGGGTGAGCTGCCCGCTGGGAGCGATGAGCGTGACCGCGTCGCCCTGCGACACACCCAGGCTGCGCGCCAGCGCACCGCCCAGCACCACGCCGTACTGCCCCGGCTGCAAACGCGGCAGCACGGTCTGCGCCAAATCGGCCGCCAGGTTGGTGACCTGCGGCTCCAGCGCCGGGTCAATGCCCCGGATGAGCGCGCCCTTCATGTCCTCGCCCCGCGCCAGCAGGCCCTGGGCAGCAATGAAGGGGGCAGCGCCCACCACCTCGGGGTTGGCCTTCACCTCGCGCAGGGTGAGCGCGGGGTCGGGCAGCGCCTCACCATTGGGCGCGAACACTTCAATGTGCGACAGCACGCCCAGCATGCGGTCGCGCACCTCCTTCTGGAAGCCGTTCATCACGCTCAGCACAATGATGAGCGCGGCCACGCCCAGCGAAATGCCCAGCATGGACACGCCGCTGATGAAGGAAATGAAGCCGTTGCGCCGGGTGGCGCGGCCAGCGCGGGTGTAGCGCCAGCCGAGTAGGAATTCGTAGGGGATTTGCATCGATAGGGGCTCGTCCAACCCTGGATTGTGGCATCCCCGACAATCGGGGCATGTCCCCCCACCTGATCGTCCCCTTTGCCGCCGCCAGCGGCGACGCCTGCCACGCCATCCTGCCCAAGCTGGAACTGCCCCACCTGCAACGCCTGCTGCAACGCTGGCACCCGGCTGGCGACGACCGGGGCGACGATTACAGCCTGAGCACGCCACACGAACGCGCCCTGGCCCGCACCTTGGGCTGGCCGGAACTGCCCGACGGCGCCCTGCCCTGGGCCGCCTGGGAATCCGGTGTCAGCGGCGTGGCCAGCGCCTGGTTCACGCCCTGCCATTGGAGCGTGGGCATGGAACAGGTGACCCTGCTGCCCCCTGGCGAACTGGACCTGCGAGAGGACGAATCCCGCGCACTGCTGGAAGCGCTGCGCCCTTTCTGCGCAGAAGACGGCATTACCCTGACGTATGAAGCCCCTGACCGCTGGCTGGCCACGGGCGAATGGTTTGAGCAGCAACCCTGCGCCAGCCTGGACCGCGTGGCCCACCGCCGCGTGGACGCCTGGCTGCCCCGCGACGGCCGTGTGCTGCGCCTGCAGAACGAAGCGCAAATGCTGTTCTACACCCACCCGGTGAACGACGCGCGCACAGCGCGCGGTGTGCCCGCCGTGAACGGCTTCTGGCTGAGTGGCACCGGCACCTGGCAGTCGGGCTGGTCTGCCACCGAACCAGCCCCCCTGGTGCCGCAAGGCCTGCGCCACGCCGCCCTGCGCGGCGACTGGGCGGCCTGGCAAAAGGCCTGGGCTGTGCTGGACGCAACGGAAATCAACAAATGGCTGGAGCGCGCCGAACGCGGCGAGGCGCTGCAGCTGACCCTGTGCGGCGAACACAGCAGCCGCACCTGGCAAAGCACGGCCCCCGGCGACGCGCCCCGCCCCGGCTGGACACAGCGCCTGCTGAGCAAGCTGCGCCCTGCCGCCGCACCGCGCGTACAAGACGCCCTGAAGGACCTATGAAGCTGATCCCCCGCGACGCCCCGCCGCGCGCCGTCTGGGCGCTGGAGCAGGCGGGCATCCACCCCCTGCTGGCCCGCCTGTACGCCGCACGTGGCGTGCGACACCCCGACGAACTGGACGACGCCCTCACGCGCCTGCTGCCCCCAGCACAGATGAAAGGCACCACCGACGCCGCGCGCCTTCTGGCCGACGCCATGGCGGCGGGTCTGCGCATCTGCATCGTGGCCGACTACGACTGCGACGGTGCCACCGCCTGCGCCGTGGGCCTGCGCGGCCTGCGCATGCTGGGCCAGCCACTGGGGTTTGACCGCATCGACTACCTTGTACCCGACCGCGTGGCCGACGGCTACGGCCTCACCCCATCCATTGCAGATCGCGTGAAGGCACGCGGGGCGGACGTGCTCGTCACCGTGGACAACGGCATTGCCAGCGTGGACGGCGTGGCGCACGCCCGCGCGCTGGGCCTGCAGGTGCTGGTGACGGACCACCACCTGCCCGCCGTCATCAATGGCCAAGTGCAACTGCCGCAGGACTGCGTGATCGTCAACCCCAACCAGCCTGGCTGCCCGTTTGAGAGCAAGGCCATGGCGGGCGTGGGCGTGATGTTCTACGTGTTGCTGGCCCTGCGTGCAGAGTTGCGCGCACGTGGGGCATTCGATGCGTCCACACAGCCGCGCATCGACGCCCTGCTGCCCCTGGTGGCCCTGGGCACCGTGGCCGACG
>CAMLOF010000156.1 GCA_946481585.1 uncultured Macromonas sp.
AGCTGTCTGCCATGCAGACAGGGGGCATGCTGATGCTGGCCGTCACTTCGCTGGTGGTCGTCGGGCTCGTGCTGGCCACGGTACGCGGCTTGCGCAACGGTAGCCTGCTGGCCCCGGAGCCGGTAGCCAACATCATTCCGGCGTCGGCCTGAAGCAAAGCGGCCTGGCGTTCCAGTGGGACGGCTGCCCCAACGGCCCCAGCCTCAGCGCCCGGGCGAACAGTCCTTGAAACCGTAGCGCTCGCAGAACGGACTTCCCCACAGCGGGAGCCAGCGAGGGTAGTCGTGGAACTGGCGCGCCACCTCGGCCAGCACCTGCTCGCGGTAAGGCTGATAGCGGAAGCCCTCGCCTTGCAGCACGTAGTAGGTCACGCCCTTCACGTCAAAGGTGCGCACGCTCACCCGCTCAAAGTAGGCCTGGTGCGCCTCGGGCTGCACCGGGTCGCGGAAGTACACGTGCACCGTCTTGCCCTCCCACTCCCGGAAGTCGACCAGCTGGTCGTCCTGGCGGGCGTGGTGGCGGCCCAGGCCGTACACCGGCACGTAGCTGCCATGGAAATATGACAGGATGGCCGCTGGGCTGTAGGCGTAGGCCATCAGGCGCCCGCCTTCGGGCAAGCCCTTTTCCAGCGCCTGGACGATGGCCGGGGTTTCGCGCAGGAACACGGCTTTTTCATACAGCTTGCTGGTTTGCCACCATGCCAGCGGCACCCAGGCAATGGCCACCACGGCCAGCAGGTGTGGCACAGACAAGGCCAACGTCCAGCGCCAGGCGCGGCGCAGTTGGCCCGGCTGCAGGCGCATGGCGGCCCACAGCACAAACAGTGGCACAAAACCCAGCACCCAGTGCAGCCCTATGCTGCGGCGCATGGCCAGCAGGGCGAACACGGCCATGGGGAACAGCCACAGCACCGCTGCCACACGCCCCATGGGCAGCGAACGCCCACGCGCGGCCCACCCCTGCCACAGCAGCCAAGGGGTGAACAGGTACAACGCCATGCCCACGTACACCGCAAAGGTCTGCCACTGCCAGTGGCTGCCTTCGTTGCGGTTGTAGAAGTTGAACATGATGTTCGGCCAACCGTGCGTAGCGTTGAAGTACAGGTTCAACGCGATGGACGGCGCGGCGAACAGGAACATCCAGGGCAGTGCCCACCAGCGGTCGCGCCGCCAACCCAGCACGTAGAACGCATAGGCCAGCCCCAGCAGGGCGGCAAAGTATTTGGACAGGAACGCCAAGCCCACGAACAGGCCCGCCAATGCGTACCAGCCCGCGCGGCCACCGGCAGCCTCGGCCCGCAGGAAGCACCAGGCCGACACGGCCATGAAGAACACCAACGGGGTGTCTGTGGTGACGAGCACGAACAGCCAGGACCACGGCATGGCCAGGTACACCGCCCCCGCCCACCAGGCCACGGCCTCGCGATCCGTTGGCAGGAAGCGGCGCGCCAGGTCCACCACCCCCAGGGCGATGACGCTGGTAACCAGCAACGTGGCCGAGCGCAGGGCCAGCGGGTGTTCGCTGATCTGCCGCAGGGCAGCCAGCCACCAGCCGATCATGGGCGGGTGGTCGGAATACCCCAGCGCCGGGTACACGCCCCACTGGTAGAAGAAGGCCTCGTCCCCCGTCATGGGGAAGCCCGCCGCCAGCACCACCTTGAGTAGCAGGGTGCCCCAGAACGTGAGCCAGAACACGCGGCGTGCCCGTGCCGCCTCGAAACCGCCAGACATGGGCGCAAAAGAAGGGTTCATTCGCAAGGCTTTCGGGGCAAGTCTTTGTCTTTAAGCGTCAGCGGCCATCAGCAGCACGCCCGCCACGATCAGCAACGCGCCACCCGCGCGCTGCCACGACCAGGGTTCACCCAGCCACAGCACGCCTGCGGCCATGGTGAGCACAAAGCCCAGGCTGACGAGCGGGTAGGCCAGGCTCACATCCAGGCGCGAAAGCACCCACAGCCAGGCCACGGCGCTCAGGCCGTACAGGCCCATGCCCGCCCACACCCAGGGGCTGGTGAGCGCATGCAAGTAGGTGTTGCCCACGCCGCTGCCCGCTGGCGGGGCCATACCCACCTTCATGGCCAGTTGGGCCGCTGCCGACAGCGTGACGCACAGCACCGCGAGCGCCAGAGGAAGGAATTTGCCAGTCATGTGCAGGTCTCCACTCACACGTTCGTCAGATGCCCCAGGTGGCCAACGCCCCCAGCACGCCCATGCCCGCCAGCGTCCACCAGCTGAAGCGGTCGTGCAGGGCGAATTGCAGCGGGTCTTCGCCGTGCAGTTCGCGCCGCCCGGTCTTGAGCCAGATGCGCATGATCCACCACAGCAGCAGCGGCGCCACGCCCCACAGCCATTCGGGCTGTGCATAAAGTTCGCGGCCGTTCTGGCTATCTATATAGAGCGCCAGCACCATCACCGTGAGGAAGCCGCTGGAAACGCCCATGGCGCGCAGGCCGGGCAGATCGTCCTGGTGGTAGCCACGCCCCCGCGCCTGGGTGGATTCGGCATCCAGCAACACTTCTTCCAGTTCGGCACAGCGTTTGACCAGCGCCAGCCCCAGGAACAAAAAGAGCGAAATGGCCAGCAGCCAGTTCGAAGGTTCCACCCCCACCGCCACGGCGCCCGCCACCAGACGCAAGGTGTACAGGCCCGACAGCACCAACACGTCCAGCAGTGCTACGCGCTTGAGGTGGAAGGAATAGGCCAGCGTCACCGAGGTATAGAGAGCCAGCACCGCCAGAAAAGAGGGCGCCACCCACCAAGCCAACGCAAGCGCGGCAGGCAGCAGCGCAGCCACCACCAGCACCGCAGGCGCAATGCCAATGCGCGCCGCTGCCAAGGGGCGGTGCCGCTTGTGGGCGTGGCGCCGGTCGTTGGGCAGGTCGAGCAGATCGTTGATGAGGTAAGTGGCCGAGGCACACAGGCCGAAGGCCACAAAGGCCCAACCCGCCTGCACCCAGGAGGTGAAGTCCCACAGGTGGGCGGCCAGCAGGGGAACGAACAGCAGCGCGTTCTTTGCCCACTGCTTCAAGCGAATGGCCTTGAGCCAATGGCGCAGGGTGACCGGGTCACTACCGAAGACCTGGGTCTGCGGGTGGTGTTTGCGCAGCTCGCTCAGCACGGCTGATGGGGTGTCCACCGCCACGGCGGCACTGGCCCCGGCCCAAACGGGCAGATCGTCGCGGCTGTTGCCTGCGTAGGCGTAGTGCTGGTGACCTGCGGCACGCGCGTGCTGTTCAATGGCCTCGCGCTTGTGGCTGCGGCTCAGGTTCACCCCGCCGCCAGCCTGGTTGCTGGCCAGCACGGCATCAAAAATGCCCAGGTGGTTTGCAACGGTGTGAGCAATGCGCTCATCGGCGGCCGTGGCCAGCACCAGGGTGCGCCCCGCCGTGTGCTCGGCGCGCAGCCAGGCCAGAAAGGGGCCGTGGTAGGGCAGACAGTCCGGGGCCGGGCACACGTGCTCGGCCACCCGACGCTTGAATGCCGCCTTGCCACCCAGCAGCCACCAGATCATGCGGAACAAGAACCATGGGCTCAAGCGCAACAGCAGCAGCATCGACTCGTGCAAGGTGTCCGAACGCACAAGCGTGCCGTCCAGATCCACGTACAGCGGCATGCCCGAAGGCTGGCCACCGCCACGGGGCGGGGGGGAGGACGGGTCGTTCGGTCGTTGAGCGGTCATGGGCAGCAGCGTGGATATGCGGGCGATTGTAGGCACGCCGCCCCCGCAAGGCTGTACGATAGTTGCTTGCGCCCCAAGAGGAGCGGAGGATAACCACGCATGACCCAAGCAACGCCTGCCACGCAGGTTCACGTCCGGCTGCTGGCCAATCGCCAGGGCAAGCTGGGCGCACTGATGTGGAGCACGCCTGAACCACAAGCCCTGCCAGCCTGGCTGGGGCAGGACAGCGTGCGCGATCTGGCGCGCCAGTTGCCTTGTCTTTGGGATGCTGCTGCCGTGGCCCATTGGCCTGAGAACGTTCAAGAGGCTCTTGCCCAGTCGGGCATGCAGGCTGTCGACCCGTCTACCGTAGCCGAATGCGCGTCGGCTTTCAACCTACCCCCCGGCAAGGAATGGGCTGGCGGAGGCTGGTACTTGCAGCCGCCCGGCAAGCCGTCTTCGGCCCAGGCGGCTTCACGCACCCACGCCATGCGGCTGGTGCAGCTTGTGGCGGCCGAGGCCGAGACCCACGAGATCGAAGAGGTCTTCCGCCACGATGCCACGCTGTCCTACCAGCTTCTGCGCCTGGTCAATTCGGCAGGCATGGGCACGGGGCGCGTCGTCACCAGCTTTGCGCAGGCCATATTGATCCTGGGGCGCCAGCAGTTGCGGCGCTGGGTCAACCTGCTGCTGTTTGCCGCGCGCGACGACGACCCGCGCAGTGCCATGCTCATGGCCCACGTGACGCTTCGGGCCCGAGGCATGGAACTGCTGGCCCATGAGGCAGGCCTCGACCGTTCGCAGCAGGACCAAGCCTTCATGGCGGGCATGTTCTCCATGCTGGGCGTGTTGTTCGGCCAACCCCTTGCCCAGGTCATACAGCCCCTGAACCTGACGGACGAGTTACGACAAGCCCTGGTAGAACAGACGGGGGAGTTGGGCAAGCTGCTGCGGGCGTGGCAGGCGGTGGAGGCGTCCGACGCGGCTGCGCTGGCAGAGGCTCTGGCGCCGCTTGGCGTTCAGGTGTCGGCCTGCAACGAACTTCTACCGCAGGCCTGTGCCTGGATGCTCAGCGTTGCTGAGGGAGACGACGGCCATGGCGGCAACCGCTGAGGCGCCCACCGTCACCCTGGATCTGGCTGGGTACGTTACCAGCTGGAACGAAGCTGCCACCCGACTTTTTGGCTTCGACGCCGAGGAGACCATCGGGCGCCACATGCTCTTCCTGGCCGATGGCGAAGACGGCGATCTGGCCGAACTCGCCCCATGGACCCCGGGCCAGGACGAAATTGCGCTCAACGTTTGCCGACGCAACAAACAGGGTGAACGCGTAGCTGCCAGGTTAACGCTGCAATTGCAGCGCGATGCGGATGGTGAACCGCAGAGCCTTGCGGCCACGTACGCCCCCCTGCCCGCCGAACCCAGCGCCGACGAAAAACTGCGCCTGTATGTCAGCATCATTGAAGGTAGCCACCAAGGCGTGATGGTGACTGACGCCAGCGACCATATCGTGATGGTCAACCCGGCGTTCACGCGGATCACCGGTTACACCGCCGAGGAAGCCATTGGCCAGACGCCAGATATCTTGCGTTCGGGCAAGCATGGCCTGGACTTTCGCGGCGAAGTGCGTGCTGCCATGAAAGGCGCCGGTCTGTGGCTTGGCGAAATCCTGGGCAGACGCAAGAACGGAGAGATTTTTCCCCAATCGGTATGCATCAGCACCGTGCGCAACGACAAGGGCGAGGTCACGCATGCTTTCTCGATCTTCTCCGACATCAGCGCCCACAAGGAAACTGAAGCACGCCTGCAGCGCCTGGCGAACTTTGACAGCATCACCGGCCTGCCCAACCGGCTGTTGCTGAACCAGTTGCTGGAACAGAACCTGAACCAGGCCCGGCGCAGCCGGGAGGTGGTGGGTGTGCTGGTGGTGCAGTTGCAACGCCTGGGCGAGGTGTACGACACCCTGGGCCACGAGACCGGCGACGAACTGGTGAGCCAGGCGGCCAGCCGCCTGCAGAGCGCGCTGCGCGAGCAAGACATACTTTCCCGTTTGGGGCACGACAAGCTGGGCGTGGTGCTGCCCAGCCTGCGCAAACGCGAACACGCGGGCCTGGTGGCGCAAAAGCTGCTGGCACAACTGCGCCCGGCCATATCGGCGGCGGGGCACGACGTGCACTGCGTAGCCAGCATCGGCATTGCCGTTTTCCCGGACAACGGGGACGAGCCCGCAGCCCTGTTGCGCTGCGCCGAAGTGGCCAACACCCGGGGCCTGGAACAGTCCAACGGCGAACCCACCTACTTCAGCGAGGAAATGAACCAGAAGGCCAATGAGCGCTTCCGCGTCGAAAACGAACTGCGGCACGCACTGGTCCATGGCGAACTCCTGCTTTACCACCAGCCCAAGGTCAGCCTGCGCAACGGCCGCATCGTGGGGGCCGAGGTGCTGATGCGCTGGCAGCACCCGCGCCACGGCCTCATGACACCGGGCAACTTTGTGCCCGTGGCCGAGGAAACCAACCTCATCCTGGAGCTGGGCGAATGGGCGCTGCACGAAACCTGCCGCCAGATACGGGATTGGCGCGAACGCGGCCTGCAGATGCCGCCCCTGGCGGTGAACCTGTCGGCACGCCAGTTCGACAAACAACTGCCCAAACGCATAGACAAACTGCTGCGCGAACACGGCGTGCAGCCCCAGCAACTGAAGCTGGAGATCACCGAGAGCCTCATGGTGCGCGGCACCGACGAGGTGGTGCCCATCATGAACGAGCTGGCCGCCATGGGGCTGGGCATTGCGCTGGACGACTTTGGCACGGGCTATTCCAGCCTGGCCTACCTGAAGAAATTCCCCATCACCACGCTCAAGATCGACCGATCCTTCGTGGTGGGCATACCGGCGCAGAGCAATGACTGCGCGATTGCGCGTGCCATCGTCACCATGGGCCAGCAACTGCGCCAGGAGATCGTGGCCGAGGGCGTGGAAAGCCGCGAGCAGATGGCATTTCTGCGGGCACTGGGCTGCGACCAGCTGCAAGGCTACCTGTTCAGCCCGCCCGTACCCGTGGCGCAGTACGAACAAATGGTGCGCGACGACGTGCGCCTCCAACTAGACGTTTGAACCCGATGGACAGTATTTACACCGCAGCGCTGCTGGCGGTATCGGCCTTCGCGGCTGGCGCGCTCAACGCCATTGCTGGCGGCGGCAGCTTTCTGACTTTTCCTGCACTGGTGTTCACCGGGGTGCCGCCCATCGTGGCCAACGCCACCAGTGCACTGGCGGTAAGCCCCGGCTACCTGGGCAGCACTTTGGGCTTCAAGGCAGAACTGCAACGCCTGCCGCGCCAGCGCCTGCGCAACGAAACCCTGCTGGCGGCGGTGGGCGGCGTGGCCGGGGCCCTTTTGTTGCTGGTGACGCCTGCCCAGGTGTTCAACGG